>JBKPNF010000243.1:0-5772 GCA_046732455.1 Thermoproteota archaeon
GACATTTAAGGGAAGTTTTCCTGCAGCCTGTACTGCATCAGTATGAAAAAGCGCGCCAGCCTCATGCGCAATTTCGATAAGCTCTTTGATCGGCTGGATTGTCCCGACCTCGTTATTTGCATACATAATACTGACAAGAGCCACATTATCTGAAATTGCGCTTTTCAGTTCAGATGGTCTGACGAGTCCCTCTCCTGTCACCGGCAAGTGCATAGTGACAAAGCCCCTATCTTCTAGATCCTTGCATGGCTCAAGCACTGCATCATGTTCTATGCTGCTTGTAATTATCATATTCTTTTCGGGCATTTTGCGTTTGATGTGCATAGCCGTGCCCTTGAGAGCAAGATTGTTTGCCTCAGTTCCACCGGATGTGAACGTGATTTCACTGGGGGAGGACGCACCTATCATCTCTAGAACCCTTCTTCTTGCAAGATGTATCGCTCTACTTGTTTCCCTACCAAACTTGTGGATGGAGGACGGGTTACCATACCGCTCTTTCAGGTATGGTAGCATTTCTACAATCACTTCATCTGAAGCTGGTGTTGATGCCGCAGTATCTAGATAAATGTGATAGGAATTTTTGCTGTCATCAGTCATATCTGTCTTTCTCGGGTTACACCAGATAGATATAGATTGTCACGTGACAACAATATATGACTATTCAAGTTAGTCCGTCAGAAGAGTAGCTGAAGGATTCAGGACTAGCGAGCTTGTCAACCAGTACTTGAATGAAAGAAAAAAAGAAGATTAGCATTAACAACAACTCAACATTATGATGACTATGCCAATGAAGAGAAGAGCAAGAAGATAAAGATAAAGATAAAAGTTTGAAGGTTTATGACAAATGGGCTCACGAAATTGAGTGCCTAGCAACAACCTGATTCTCTGTATCGAACCTCAACAAAAAGTTGAAGGGATCGTCTGTCAGACCTGCATATATTTTTTGCCTTCATCACAGCATCCATTCGATTGTAAGCGTCAAGAAACCTAAAGACCTTTTCCAGTAGTCTTGAATATCTGTGTATCAGTCGCATCGAAGCAAGTCGCTTTCAGTTAGAACCAGTACATATCTTTCAATTGTGCATATCTAAGATTTGCCTGTAGATTATCTCGATCTTTTTAGTTATGCAGCCATTAGCAACTTCTAGAATTTGGCAGATTATCTCGATTCTGTTTCTATCTCTATTTCTATATGTCGCAGCTTATATCTGCAAGAGGTTTATTATTGAATAATATTATTGCGTAGTATTTGCAAACATAGGCAAATACTCACAATATTTGTCAAAGTAAAGGCAAATCGGCGAGATATTCTCCTATAAATTGAAGACTGAGTACAGACAAAGATTTCCTAATTCGTATAACTAAAAACCACTAATGAGATAATGAAGTGAATGAGAGGTCCAAGCTTGGATTACTCGTAGTAGCTGGATTTATTGGAACAATATTCGATACACCTCCTATTTTTGCATCCACAGCAGAAAGCTTCCTCACTGTAGAAGGAGCTGACATATTAACAGATGATGAGGATGAGGAACTCACAGCTACATTGAATGTTGAAGGGCTACTAATTCCAATTAATGGAACTGGAGGAGCATTCGGTTACGGAATTCTTATGGACGATGGAGATACTATCCTACTTACCCACACGCACCCGGGAATAGTGGACAGCGAAGCTCAGAGGTTCACTGAGGATCCGGTCTGGCATAACCATTTCGCGAAGCTTGGCGATGTGGAGCAGTGTGGAGAAGATCAAGGAATAATAAACATTACATGGCAGTCTCCAGGAGTGGTGACAATTGACGATAACACCGCAAGGATCAGGGATGTACCAACCGATGAATTCGAAGGCTGGGACAGCATGACTGGCGAACCACTATCATGGATGCTGGGTGATGATGTCTCTGATGTTATTTCATTCAAATTAGAGCCAGTCTTTGGAGAAGAGGGATTGGAAGCTGTATGTCTAACTGACATAAGGTCAGCAGAGGAAGAAGTGAGCACAGATTAGAGTTCCGTGGGTGGCCTAGGCTATCACCTGCAAAGTGAATGTTATGTGTATTCTGTCGCGATGGTATTTGGTGCAGTATGTTAGCTTGTAGTATAAACCTTGATCATTCCACAAGGGATTATACTGCCATAAACTAGAAGTGACTTAGCTTTAGCTTTTTCGGTTTCCGGAGGGTCTTATCCCTTTCAATCATACCTATCTATCAATCATCACCAGCTTACCTGTCTTGTAGCCTGCTACGTCAACAGAAACGAACTTGAATGCAAGTTCCTTAAGCTTCTTGTCCAAGAGTGCAAGCTTGTCTACATCAAACATCTTATGCAGCTCGTCTCTGCCCACTTCAATCCTTGCAAGGTCGCCGTGATCTCTTACGCGAACCTGCCTGACGCTAAAAATTGTCTTGACTATTATCTCTGCATTCTCAATCCTTCGCAGTTTTTCGTATGTGACCTCGCTTCCTGTTGGTATTCGCGAGGCAAGACATGCGTTGGAGGGCTTGTCATAAACAGAGAGCCCAAAACTCTTTGCGATTTCACGGATCTCTATCTTCCCTATTCCAAGCTCTATCATTGGGCTTCGCACCCCGTTTTCACGGAGAGCTCTAATGCCGGGCCTGTAGTCTTTCAGATCGTCTATATTTGTTCCATCGACAATTAGGGTTGTATCTGTCCTTTTTGCTTCTTCTGCAAGGTGCTGCCCAAGCTCTGTTCTGCAATAGTAACAGCGCATGATGTCATTTTTTACAAAGGATGTGTTTTCAAGCTCGTTGTATTCAATCACTTTGTGCTTAATACCTATCTCTTTTGCGACTTGCCACGCCACGGCAAGTTCTTCCTCTGCCAGCGTCTTGTAGTCAGCAGTTATGGCAATAGCGCCATTGCCAAGTGCTTTTTTTGCAGCTAGTGCTACAACAGCACTGTCGACTCCACCAGAAAGTGCCACTATTACTTTGTCGTCTGCGTTCGTCAGGAACCAGTCTACCAGTTTGTGCAAGGCTTCCATTTTACGCTCCTTCCAGCTTTTTCATAACTTCTGCCCTGACCTGATCCATCGCTCTCTTGACTGGCATTTGGCACTTTGTTGCAATCACCTTGATATCTTCAAACTCAGGTTTAACATTTATTATTCTTCCAGCTGAATCCTTGACGATCTTGACGCGCACCTCAAGGATGTTGCCGTTAATATCAACTGACATCGTCATTATGCCCCGGGGCAGAACAATGCGCTCTACTTCCTGCACTCGAGCACCAAGTGTCCCGGATTCTTCGAACAGTAACTCAAGCACGCTATTTAGCCGCGCGTTTTCTGATATAATCCTAATGAGGTATGTTGGCCGGCTCTTTTTAGTGGTACCTGAAATGACTGTCACATCCTTGGCAACTTCAGCCAGCTGCTCCACAAGGTTACCCACTAGCTCGCCAGACGCGTCATCGACGTTTGTTTCCACGACGCAGACCGTGTCCTTGGTCGTTTCATAAACAGTGCCAGATGAACCCATTGTAATACGAACCACATTGGGAAAACCTTCAAACTTTTTTGTGCCGGCACCATAGCCGATTTTTTCGGGCGCAATGCTGGGATAGTAACTGACACTACCCTGTACCAAATTGACAAGCATTGCTGCCCCTGTAGGAGTTGTGAGCTCATCTTCAGCCTGCCCACCCACCAGAACGAACTGTTTATTCTTGAAAATTTCAAGTATTGCATTGGCAGGATTTGAGATGGTACCATGTGAGAACCTTAGCAGGCCGCCACCAACAGCCACCTTAGTGGAATACATCTTGGCATCAAACAGATGAAGATCTTGCAAAGCCGTTGCGCATCCAACTAGGTCTGTAAAAGTGTCAATGCTAGATGCTTCGTGCAGATGCACGCTGTCAAAATTCTGGCCATGAATGGTAGCCTCAGCAGAAATGATCATCTTAAGAGAATTTAAAGCAAACGTCTTGGCTCTGTGCTCAAGTCCCACAGAATCGCAGCATCTTGCAAGTGTAAGATACATATCTGTGCCCTTGCGCTTGAGCACCCTATCTTTGAACTTCATCTGTAGCTGAGTGGCAGCAAAGCCGTTGGATATCACTTTAGCAAAATGAGCATTAATTATCGTACTGTCCTTCACAAAGTTCTGGCAAGCAAAGATTGCCTCAATGACTTTAGTCTTGTTTGCACCAGCATCCACCAGGCTGGACATCAGCATGTCGCCGGCAATTCCTGCCACCTGCGAATCTATGATCGCAATTCTCGGCATAGTCACGCTAGCTTATGCTTTTGCTTTATATCACGTTTGTGCTTTTTTATCTTGTTATACTGCCAAAGTCATGGTCAGATGGAATGTCTTTAGGAGGTGTGCCATATGCGAGAACAATCTCCTTGAGAGATTCTATAGGTATTGTCCTATAATCACCTTCAAATCTTACGCCATCAACATATGCGGTCACAGGCATACCAGATACGGAGTCAAAGAATGACGTTGAATTAGTAAGGGTCTGCTTCCAAATGTCAAGGAACTGCCCTATTGTGAATTCTCTGGCTTGAGGCGCTTCGACATGTATAGTGCCATCTTCGCTATGGGTATGAAGCCAGTATAGACACGAGGGGGAAGAAAGTATCCCGATTTTTGAAGGGATTTGTTGTTGTACTCCATTAACAAATACATCCAAATGTGAATGAATATGATAACTAAGCTGCTCAGAGCTATGACACTCTATTCCACTTATTGCCATTGCAGTAGGGGGTTGATAGAAAACAGCTATGGCAACACCAGCTGCCACCACTGCGATTATGACTGGTACTATAATTTTTATATATTTTCTTTTTCTACGCCGATCTACAGCAAAGTAGCTGTCGTCCCTCCTTTTCTTTGACAATTCGTTATTGACTTGACAGGCTGATTAATTTAAAGCTGATCCAGCTCCAATCATAATATATATAAGCAATATTCCAGTTGCAAGGTCGGCTATGACAATTACCATAATAGGATCGGGAAAGGTCGGCGCCTCGGCTGCCCTTAATTGCGGGCTGAGGGAGCTTGATAGAGATATACTGCTGCTTGATATAGTGCAGGGCCTTCCTCAGGGAGAAGCAATGGACATCAATCACCAGCTATCAGAAAGGGGCTCTGACACCATTGTACGGGGTTCAAACAATTACGAAGAAGTGCGCGATTCTGAATATGTAGTGCTTGTTGCCGGCGTCGGAAGAAAGCCAGGCATGACGAGGATGGATCTCCTCAAGATAAATGCAGGCATCGTCAAAGATGTCGTGTCCAAAATTGCGCTATATGCAAAGGATGCGACCGTAATAGTAATTACAAACCCGCTTGATCCAATGACTTATTTTACGCTCAAGACTCTCGGAACAAAAAGGAACAAGGTTATGGGAATGGGTGGCATGCTAGACTTATCAAGATTCAAGAGCTTTATTCGAGATGCGACTAATATTTCACGCGATTCGATTCAAGCTATGGTGATAAGCGAGCACGGCGAAAACATGCTGCCGCTGACAAGATTTTCCTCCATAGGAGGAATACCACTTCATGAGTTTATCTCAACAGATAAGGCAATGGAAATCTTTGAAAAGACAAGAAAGGTCGCAGCAGAGGTCATTGCACTGAAGGGAGCGACCGTACATGCACCCGGCAACGCAGTTGCGACTATGCTGGAATCGGTCATACGAGACAAAAAGCTGGTAATTCCAGTTTCGACACTACTTGAAGGTGAGTACGGACTTTATGATCTGTGCATAGGTGTCCCAGTTATCATTGG
>JBKPNF010000244.1:0-3618 GCA_046732455.1 Thermoproteota archaeon
CAAGGGCGTGTTTTAAACAATGGGCAAGCCAATAATATTTCTAGGACCATCGCTGAGCCATGAAAAGGCAAGGAAAATCTTTGACGCAGACTACAGAGCACCTGCAAGAAAAGGCGACTTTTTGCGGCTGGCTGCAGATCTTGATATAGTAGAGATGGCTGTTGGCTTTGTCGATGGTGTCTTCCTGCAGGACTATCCACCTACTCCTATTGAAGTGTACCATTTGGCAAGGAAGAATGGCGTCCTATTGGTCGGTGCAGCAAGCCTAGGTGCATTGAGAGCAGTAGAGCTTGAAAAGTTTGGAATGGTAGGAATCGGCAAGATATTCCAACTCTACAAGACGGGCAAGCTTAATGCAGACGACGAGGTAGCAGTCACATTTGCCTCAGAGGGTGATGACTACCAGCTACAATCTGAGGCTATGATAGATATACGATATAACCTCTACCTTGCGCATAAAAAGGGATTCATCAGCGAAAAGGCAAAAAGTCTGCTTGTCAAACTGGCAAAAGAAATTTACTTTCCAGACCGGAAATACACATACATTCTCGAGGAAGCGAGGAGCAAGTATCCTATGCTTGAAAGTGACATCAACTCTTTTGCTAGCTATATTAGGTCAAACAGAAAGAGCCTCAAGGAAATGGATGCAATAAGGCTTGTAAAATATCTCAAGGAGCGCTACGAATCTGCGGCTATTTCGATGGGATAGCTGCGTTTATCTGATTGACCAGGTTTGATATGCTGACATGCTTTCTGATGAGTGTGCCGTGACATCTATTTTGGGGGGGGGACAGCATCCGGAATTCTTCATAATAGATCTGAAACGCGGTTAGAAAATATACCTTAACATCGGTGTCTCTTTCTTCAGATGTCTATATAGGTCAAAGCCATTCATCTAAGGCATTTGGATATCAATTATCACAAGGTCATAATACCCAGGTCGAATGCTTGCAAGTGCGGCCTGTGGATTGTTAAAGAATCTATTGTGAAGCCATTGCGCTCAAGCCCCTTCTTAAGGACATCCGTAATGTCGGGTTAATCATCCACTACGGCTATCCTTTTCATGAATACATAAAATTTTTGGAGGCACTATTTTAATTCAATGGTTCCCTTTTTCCATCCAACAGATATATTCTTAAATTGTCTCCTGTTTGCTATAGATGGGCGATGAAGATCTACACCAAGACAGGCGACAAGGGCGAGACTAAACTTATCGGTGGCAAGCAAGTAAACAAGGCAGATCCGCGTATAACCGCCTACGGTGAAGTTGATGAGCTCAATTCCAGTATCGGTCTTGCGATTTCATTTCTGCGATCAAAACAGGATCTACTTTCAGATATAGCAGATATCCTGGAGCAAGTGCAGAACGATCTTTTTGTTCTCGGCTCAGATCTTGCAGACCCTTCCTGGCCACAAGCAAGTGGAAAGACGCCGCCGCGCACTAGTGAAAAAATGGCGTCTGTGCTAGAACCAATCATTGACAGGATCGAGTTGGAGCTTGAATCGATCACATTTTTTATCCTGCCTGGAGGAAGCGTAGAAGCATCACTTTTGCATCTTAGTAGGGGAGTTGCACGCCGGGCAGAGAGAGCAGTAGTATCGCTCTCAAAGAGCGGGCCAATAAACCCTGCAATAATAATCTACCTTAATAGACTATCTGATCTCCTCTTTGTAGCTGCTCGGCTAGCCAACAAGCGGCTGGGCATGCAAGACATCCCTTGGAGAAAGTGATTTTCAGTGTTCTGTCAGCAATTGCAATGAAAGACTAACATTAAAATGCCTAAAGCTTGCTTGCCAAGTTATAGGCTGTGGGCCAAATCTATAATGTCCTGATAATATTGGCCATCACTTTAGTGATGGCTGTGACGACAACGGTGCTTGTATATTTTTTTGACCTGTTGCCGCATGTAGTTGACACTGTGGCTGAGATAGCATCCAATAATAATGATGCATCTCTCAGCAATAATGAGGCAGCAGCTTAAGACAATTAACTTTAAAGTTAGGTGCCTCATTCTCATGCATTATAAGCATGGCCAGCGAAAAAGATAGTGTCAGTTGCCCCTATTGCGCATCAAAGTTTGACAACAACGAAGAGCTTTCAAAGCATATAGACAGGATACACCATGGCTCAGGCCTTCTTCAAGGCGACACGAGAAAATGGTAGTAGTAGATGACCTGTCTCTTTTTTTTAATTCGGTTTTGGAGCTTAAATCTATCAGGCGCACCGGCTGGGTCTTAAAGGTACAAGTCGAAGACTCAGAGTCAGTCGCAGATCATACATTTTCAATGGCAACCATTGCGATGCTCTTGTCGGACATGCTGGGCCTAGATACGCATAAGGTAATCAAGATGGCCCTCATGCACGATCTTGCAGAGTCAATAGTGGGCGACTACATGCCCGGCGATGTGACTCCTCGGCAAAAATTAGCCAAAGAGAAGGAGGCAATGAGGCTCATCCTATCAGGTATCCCCAAAGGGATAAGAGAAGAGTATGGAGAGATCTGGCTGGAATATCTGCATAATAGGACCGAAATTGCAAAATTTGTCCACAGGATAGATAAGCTGGAAATGGCACTTCAGGCTTGTCAGTATGCAAAGCAAGGATATGCAGACAAGTTGCTGTCGCCTTTCTTTAAATCCGCAAAAACAGTCGTTGGTGACGCAGACGACGTTGTAAGTGATGTCTTAAAATCTTTAAGACCTGCATCGGTCAAGAAATAATACATGCAGTATTTCATGGCTCTTAAGATAGGAGAAAAACGTGTAAAGGCTGCACAAGAATTGCTGACACAGTATGCAGGTCATGCCATGCCTGCCCTTGCCCTCAAAGACAATAAGAGCAATATCTGGGAGCCGGTAGGAGAAGAGGTTCTTTATGCCGTAGTCAAGGAGGAAGCCGGCTACATGATTGCCTTTTGCGACAGCAAGGGCATTGCAAAATCAATTGCACAGTGGTTTTCAGAAGAGGTAAAGAATGAGATTATCACCAAGATAAAAGCGGAGCAAAACATGCAGGAATACTTTGGGAAGCTGTCACTCCCCATATAGTTCCCTTCATCACGCCATTTATTGCCGTTACCTCTGTCTGTGCTGATACTAACACTGTTTAAAGAGTAAGCGGGGTTAGGGTCATATAAATAGTAGAAGTAATTCACTAGCTCCAGCCAAATCTATAATATGAATATTGTGAGCAGATTTCAAGAAATGCAATTGATTGCAGAATTATCCGGCGGTCCTCCTTGCACTTTTAGAAAGGAAAAACACAAAAAAATTCTATCTAGGGTAATTAGCTTAGATTTGCTCTGTTTAAGAATATATATACGTAAGAACAATAATAATAACTACTGCGAGGATAACCACAACCATTGAAAACATGATTATTACTCTTTATCAAAAACAGTAGATCGATCAAAAATGATTGTTGTGACAAACCAGACACGCGGATATGGCTTTTATACCAAGTAAGCTTATGAGCATAACCTTGACAGACAGGTTCGAGCAGGAAATAGAGGCAACTGGACATCTTATCGATTCGATGATATTGACGAGAATATTTGATTGCATTATGGATCTTCGGGGCGACTTTCAGGTGCTCCAGTTCACAGTAGGCAAGAGAAA
>JBKPNF010000245.1:0-7391 GCA_046732455.1 Thermoproteota archaeon
GAGCTGGGAGGACGTTCCAGAATCGGTAAGGAACACCTTTGAAAAGCTTGGTATTCCCGAGGCTGAGCGCAAATTCCTTGCAGGAGTCGGTGCACAGTACGAATCTGAAACTGTTTATCACAATTTAAGAGAGGACTTGCAAAAACAGGGCGTAATTTTCGCCGACACTGATACAGCAGTAAAGGAATACCCAGAAATAGTCAAGAAGCACTTTGGAAAGGTTATCCCGCCTGAGGACAATAAGTTTGCTGCCCTCAATAGCGCAGTATGGTCTGGCGGCTCGTTTATCTATGTCCCACCAAACGTCAAAGTTGATCTTCCACTGCAGGCATATTTCAGGATAAACGCAGAGAACATTGGCCAGTTTGAGAGAACGCTTATCATCGCAGACGAGGGCGCAGAAGTTCATTATATCGAAGGGTGCACCGCACCTGTCTACACCACCGAGTCGCTCCACTCTGCAGTTGTGGAGTTAATTGCCAAGAAGGGCGCCAAGATACGCTATACGACAATCCAGAACTGGAGCAAGGACGTCTACAACCTTGTGACAAAGAGAGCCTATGCTTATGAAAATGCCAAAGTCGAATGGATCGATGGCAACCTAGGCAGCAAGCTAACGATGAAGTACCCTGGTGTCTATATGCTTGGCAAGAACGCACATGCTGAAGTCGTATCAGTGGCATTTGCCGGAAAGGACCAACACCAAGATGCGGGAGCGAAAGCAGTCCACCTTGCGCCAAACACTACCTCTAGAATAACTAGCAAGTCTGTGAGCAAGGACTCAGGCAGGACAACCTACCGAGGATTGCTGCACGTTGCAAAGGGTGCAACAGGTGTGAAATCAAACGTAAGGTGTGATGCACTGCTCCTAGACGAACACTCTAGAACTGACACGTACCCATATATTGAGGTCAATGAGGACGACGCGACTATTACTCATGAAGCAACAGTAGGCAAGATAGGTGAGGACCAAATAATCTACTTGATGAGCAGAGGATATTCAGAGTCAGACGCGCTCTCATTGATCATCGGTGGGTTCATGGAGCCATTCACAAAGGAGCTTCCAATGGAGTATGCAGTAGAGCTTAACAGGCTAGTCAAGCTTGAAATGGAAGGCTCAGTCGGTTAAGCCTCCCCTTCTACCCATAACTCTAACACCCACCTTTTGTGATCCCACAATGGAAACTGCTACCCCTGCTACTACTACTCTGTCCTCAATTAGCGATGAGCATATCGATTCGTTAGCAGCTCATGAGCCTAGATGGATTGCTTCTATACGTAAGCAGGCGTTCTTACAGTATCAGTCACTGCCTGCCGAAGTCTCGCCCCTCTACTCAAAGTATTCAGATGTCAATAAGATAAAGCCAGAAAGTATTCGTTTTACCGCGCAAACGAGGCAGCCTACTGCGCTCAACAAAGACCTCTCAGAGAGGCTAAAGGAGCTCGAGGGAGAAACAGGAATTCTCCAAGTAGGTCAAGAAATTAACAAGATCTTCATCCGCGATAATGTCGCCAAGCAGGGCGTCATCCTATCGAGTATTAGTGACGCACTGACTAATCACGGCGATCTCCTCAAGTTACATATGGCTGCAAATCAGCCGGATTACCTGGAAGACAAGTTCCTCGCACTTGAAGGGTCAGCTTTCCAGTCTGGCATTTTCATTTATGTTCCAAGAAACGTCATACTTGAGGAGCCGATAAGGATAATCACTTCTCTTGCAGACGATGGCACTTCGCTGATATCCAGAAATATAGTTGTGGCAGACACCGGCTCAAAAGCAACCGTCGTGCAAGAGTTATACGCACCAGGCTCATCAGATAGGCAAGATCTTCAGCAGCAATATCTGCAGCAGGGGTATTTCGAGTTAGTTGAGACCCATGTCAATCCAAACGCACATCTAGAATTAGTAACCCTACAGGCGATGGGGCATGACACTGTCAATGTTTCAAACAGAAAGGCGTTCATTGAAAGAGATGGTAAGATGTCCTGGTATCTAGGCATGTTTGGGTCATTGCTTTCACGCTACAAGACAGATGGCGTCATGAAAGGGCCTGGTGCTTCTTCGGAGGACGTTGAGATAGTATTTGGCGTCGGCAATCAGTCCTTTGACGTTACATCTAACCTCATCCACCGAGCACCTCACACAAGAGGAAGAGTGCTTGTCAAATCAGTGCTCAAGGACAATTCAAAATCATTGTTTAAGGGTATGATAAAGATAGACAAACAGGGGAGAGGTACAGAATCATACCTCGCAGGGCATGCAATCCTTCTTGACAGAGGAGCCAAGTCAGATGCGATACCGGGCCTCGAAATAGAGACTAACGAAGTTAAAGCTACTCACTCGGCCTCTGTAGCTCAGATGGATGAGAACCAGATTTACTATCTGACGACAAGAGGCCTCAGCAGGGAAGGTGCCAAGCGTGAGATTGTAGCAGGCTTTCTTGAGCCACTATCGAGGAAGATGGGTCCAACCATTAGAGCATGGATCAATTATCTCATTGAGAGCAAGTGGCAAGGAAAGCAGCTGATGCTGAGGACAGACGAGGCAATGGAGCAGATACTTGAAGTTGAGAAATCGCGCTACCGAGAAACACAAGACCTCTTTGAAAAGCACTACAAGTATAGGTAGCTGAATTGGTTGTGTCAGAAGAAGTACAGTGGGTAAAGGTATGCGACGAAAAGTCGCTCAAAAATGGTGACATGCTAGATTTTGATCAGGGCACCAAAAAAATTCTGGTCGCCAAAATAGGAGGCAATGTGTATGCCACCGACAGAATATGCACACACGCTTACGCCGATTTGTCTACTGGAATTATGAACGAGGAGGAAAATACAGTGACTTGTCCATTACACTTATCAGCGTTCAAGCTTGACAGCGGCATGCCACAGAATCTGCCTGCTGAGGAGCCGATTAAAACTTACAAGGTTAAAATACAGGACAACGCAATTTACGTCAAGCTGGATTAGGGAAATGATGCAAAAAGGTGCACTAAATGTCGAAAAAATAAGAGAGGACTTTCCGATTCTCAAGCGTACCGTTAGCGGAGGTAAGCCACTAGTATACCTTGACAATGCTGCCACTACACAAAAACCTCTTACAGTCATTGATGCCATTCACGATTACTATATGAATTACAATTCGAACATTCACCGTGCGGTGCACCAGCTTGCAGAAGAGGCTACACTTGAGTTTGAAAAGACAAGAGAAAAGGTAGCAGAATTCATCAATGCTAGATCGACTGAAGAGATCGTTTTTACTCGTAACGCCACAGAAGCCATAAACCTTGTCGCATACTCATGGGGCAGGGCCAACATTAGGAAAAATGATAGTATTCTCATCTCTGAAATAGAGCACCATAGCAACATTGTGCCATGGCAGATACTGACTTCTGAAAAAGGTGCCAAATTGGAATACGTTGGAACTGACGACAACGGCTACCTAAAGATGCATGAATACAGGAATTACCTTGACGACAGTAATAATCAAGTCAAACTAGTATCAGTGACACATATGTCAAACGTACTTGGCACCATTGTTCCAATAAATGAAATCATCAAAATGTCACATGAAAAAGATACGCCTGTTTTGGTCGACGCAGCACAATCAGTTCCCCACATGCCTGTGGATGTCCAAAAGATGGACTGCGATTTTATGGCTTTCTCCGCGCATAAGATGCTTGGACCTACAGGTGTAGGCATACTTTATGTCAAGAAGGAAATCCTTGAAAAGATGCCACCATTCATAGGAGGAGGCGATATGATAAAGGAGGTCCACAAGTATGAGACAAGGTACAACGACCTTCCCTACAAATTCGAGGGTGGAACTCCCAATATTGCAGACGTCATTGGTTTTGCTGCCGCAATTGACTATCTGAACAACATTGGCATGGACAGGGTCAGAGAGCATGAAGTCGAGCTGACCAAGTACGCACTTGACAAGATAACTAGAGTCAGAGGCGTAACGCTGTATGGTCCACCTAACACAAAGGACAGAGGTGGTGTGATATCGTTCAACATTGGTGACATCCATCCGCATGATCTAGCCACAATCATGAATGATCACGGTGTTGCAATAAGATCTGGTCATCACTGTGCACAGGTTCTAATGGAGAGGCTTGACGTTTCGGCGACATCTAGGGCAAGTTTTTATATCTACAATACCAAGGAGGAAGTCGATATCTTTGTTAGCGCGCTTGACGAAGCAAGGAGGCTATTCAAGATTTGAGTGACGACATATATCGTGAGATAATACTGGATCACTACCGTAACCCTCGCAACAAGGGCAAGCTGCCTGATGCAGATGTGAGCATACATGACAGCAACCCGCTATGCGGCGACGAAATTGACATGCACCTAAAGGTTCATGGAGATAAGATAGAGGACATCAAATTTGAGGGAAGAGGCTGTGCGATCAGCCAAGCAAGCGCTTCAATGCTGACTGAAATGATAATGGGCAAACCACTGACATCTGTAAAGGACCTGAATAAAGACGACATTCTGGAGAATATTGGGCTCCTCAACTTGGGCCCTGCAAGAATCAAATGCGCACTGCTATCGCTCAAAGTGCTCAAGCTGGGTATGGTGAAATACTACACTGACAAAGACCCAGATTCTGCCAAAAAGCTGCAGACCGACTCAAAGGGCCTCTAAATTTTTATCATCATCAAATGAAGGGAGAGGACTCTGCGCCGGCAGTGTTACTTTAGGTCAGAATATCTATATAGGATTTAATATAAAAGTCGAATCTTTTGAAAGCGCCTAGTTTGTGTCCCTAGAATGATGATACTCTGCAATATGATTTTATAGTAGTTATTTGGTATTCTAGTATAACGAGTTTTAATGTCCGAAGACAGTTCATCGCAGAGACCGAAAAGTAAAATTGCATATGCCACAATTAGAATGCCTGACGGAAAAGAACATGAAATCCCATTAGCTCCAAAAACATTCAGCTCAGGACGCGAGGGCTACTACTCACAAGTTCCTTCGTTTGTTTATGACAATGAAGTATATGGCGGACAAATCCAAATTTGGAAAAAAGGTGAAAAAGGTCAAAAATCCTGAATCGTTCGTATCGGCGCGCCTTGCTTTGAAAGCCTACGTTCTAATGGAACAATGAGAAAGGGACTTAAGTAGGATTTTTGCTCTAATTGTAGAAAGCCAATACCATTGTCTCCAGATTTGTTTTAGTAGTTTAGAAAAGACACAGACGCACACTATCTCTATGGCATCAACAAGGATCTAAAGGTGAGATCTTCCAAAAAATTGTAGACCCCGCTCCAGGAGAGAGATCTTTACGATTGTAAAAAGCAAAGATGCTGATTTGGTAGTTGAAAAAGGGGAGATGTTAGATTCAGCCCATGACAAAGTCGCAGGAGATGAGAATGTTTCAAAAACTTATAGAGTGTATATCATGTTTGACGAATCATCCCATGAAGCAAAATTTAATGAAGATCTGAGAATCCTCTGACAACATTTACTTCTGACTCTTCTGCTAGAAGCAATGATAACGCTGGAATCAGATCTAGAATCATGTGATTTGGCACGTCAAAAAAGTTCTTTTGGGTAAAATGTTTGTACATCAAGAGACACGAAAAATTTGGCATGATAAAGGAGATATGGTGTCAAGTATATTGGCAGACTACTCTCTCTTTTGGCGTCAACTCAATTCGTAAGCCTATGGGAAATCTTGTTAATAAAAGTTGGTCGATGCTAGTTCTATTAGTATCTCGGAAGATGCATCATATTAGAAGAAATTGTGGTTTCCTTTCTGACGTAAAAGGGACGTAAATATGCTATATCTCTGCTTACCATTGCAGAAATACAAGAAACTTGTGAAACATAAAGGGATGGTTAGATTGTGGAAATATATTCAAGCAGGGATTTGATTCCTAATTATATACTATAGTGTCGAATGAGTTGGTTAGTATGAGCAGTACCGAAACTCAGCGAAACGAAGAAGAAGAAGAAGAAGAAGAAAACGATAGCACAGTATTGCCGCAGATCGGAGAAGACCCCGGCCTTCCTGCGGATGCAATAGAAGAAGACTCAAAACCGAGGGCAGATAAGGAGCAGCACAAACAAGAGAAGGATAGACATTTGACGGATTCAAAAGCAAAGCAGAGCAATAGCTCCTAAAAAAGAACCTTAACAAAGAGTAGTTGTTGCTCTAGTTCTTCGCAAGATCCTTAAAGGTTTGCTTCCATATAAGATGCAATAGCCAGGTGATTTAAAGGATCTTATCAATGAAAAAAGTAGATCTTCGCTAACGGGTACAAGCGAATATTTTCTTGTCCAGTCGCATTATAAATATTTAGGGTATCATTTGAAATAGGCTCTGCTAATAATAGAGAAGTCTGCTAAAACAAATTAAAATAGAAGGCAGGGGAATTGCTCTATTCCTTTAACTCCTTACACTGTTTTCCTTTGCAAGCTGTATACATAACTTGAGGTGTTCTTTTTCTTCTTTCAAAATGGATCTGACTTCAATTGCTAATTTTTTTTCTTTAAGTTCTTTAGCCACTTCGCTTAGCACTTCATAATGAGTTACTTCACCTCCTTCTGCGAGGCATAAGAACTCTAGTGCATCCAGTGTGTCAGGATCCTCCCCAAGGTATGTTTCCATCATCTGCGATGCCTTCTGTGATGCTTCTTCGGCGTGTTGTCTTATACTATCTTGGTTTAGACCCTCTGATTCAGAAATTCTCTGCATTAATTTTTCAATCTTTTTCTGATGACCTGCAGCTTCACTTTTCATTCCCTGTAATTTTCCCTTTATTCCTCGTTTATCTAGCAGAGCTTTTGAAGAAAGCTCTTCTACTGCTTTCTGAGCTGCAATTTCTAATCCTAGGACTTCGCCTATCTGCTCTTCTACCCTTTCTATTTCTACCATACAGCCACTAACCTTCACATATTACTAATAAAAGTTGGAGTGAAATAATGCCTCTTGCCCGTATTGTATATGTGCTCCATTTCCAATTCTTCTCAATTATGGATATATGGCCAGCCCGTAAATTCTAAGATATCCTAAGCACGGGATAAGAAAGAAGGAAGGCGCCATGATAAATGAGTACAGATGGATGTATGGGATAACAGAGCCCGTTGCCTCACCCTCCTCCTACTCCTCCTGTTATTGTTGGTGCTTGAGTGATATTCGCTACCCCTACTCCTCCTATTACCGTTGACGCTTGAGTGATACTCGATGTCAGGTTAGGAACCGCCTTGGATGCAAAATCAAGCAATGGTGCGTGCCATATCCCAAATCCCACCATAAAGACCACAGCAAATACCAACACTGCGACTATTGCCCTTGGCTCCTTTACTCTGCGCATGTCTGGAGCATCTTCCATGTACATCTTTCTCATTATCCAAGCATAGTAACCAAGCGAGAGCG
>JBKPNF010000246.1:0-20220 GCA_046732455.1 Thermoproteota archaeon
CTACAATGCAGAAGCTGCAGAAAAGATAGAGCAAGGCTTCACAGAACTTAGAGTAGATGATTTGCCGCCAGGCACCTACCCTATATTCTACGCAAACTTTGAGCATCTTGAGTTCCTAAGAGCCTCTCCCGATACATGGATCCAAACTCCGTTTGGTGGGGTGGGTCTTGTGACTATACCTGACGACGGACGAGACCATAACATTGTAGTGACGGCAGAGTACAATAGAACTACTGGAGTTGAAGAGCAGTTCAACATACAAGCACCCCTAGATCTCCGGGGAGATATATTCAGCATAACGTCGAATCATACGCGCCCCGAAGGACCATTTGTGATGTCTGGATCGTTCGCACTCCGTGTGAGCGACGAAGAGCCTGTCAGCGCGACGCTCTCTGCCTACTTTGTGTCAGCAAGGGAAGACTCAAATGAAAATGTAGATCTACAGTCCCAGAGGAGCAGAGATCATGATACATTCCAGATAGTGGACCTCAAGCCAAGGGTGGCAAGGCCCGTTGGGCTCAACAGCTATCTAGTTTCAGGAACTGCCGACCTGTTGCTCAATGGTCATATGTATTCTAATGATGAAAGGGTAAATGTAATAGTGAGAGGAGGCGAGGAGCTGAATCCAACCAATGTTGAAATCGACTTCCGTGGCGACGAACGCTACTCTGCTGCCAACAGGCTTGAAACGCTGTACGGTGTTGTAAGCTCTGGCTTCCAATAGTGTGCAAAAAGATAGGCGGTTGTTCTCGCCTTCGTTTTTTTACCTTACTCTTCTTACTATCGAGACTCAATAAAAACAAGAAAGCTCTTCTCTGAGAGTGGAAATCTGCAACGTCGTAAGCTTGATCAATACGTCTATCAAAGTCAGCATATCTAATGAAAACACTGTTCTTGCAGGGACTCATCTAACAATTAGGGTGGTGAATACAAGATTGGCATTCACTAGGGAATTGATGATTTCTTTTTTTTCCAATGAGAAGAATGAGTTGTCAGAATTTTTGCTTGCTGTATGTCCGTTTGATAATTAAAAGAATTCAGATTAAGGGATATGCTTCAATTAAGCTCCACAGTACTCTGAAAATAGTATCGATGTTGTAATACGTGATAAGGGAGGGGGCAAATTATTCAGTTATTTGAACTAGTCAAGAGGGTTTGACATGTTAAACCTAGTTGTGTACTGCAAAGTTGGTGTATAAATGACCTACTGCAATTCAATTGCTATTGCTGCATTGTGGTTGCTGACTCCGATTTTTTAATGTCTTAAGCATTCCTTTGAGGTCCTTATCTATCTTATTCTACTTCTAGATAATATCTTCAATTTCACCAGCGGTTTTATCGATCGGTTTCTCTAAGTATAAGGATATACACCATTCGAGCGTTACATCATTATCTTTGAATGACTTTAGATGATGTGCTATCTCTTCTTGCCTTTTGGTATAAGAATCTCTGAAAGCCGTCAGGCACGAGTAAAGTCTGATTCGATGTCCTGCCGGTTTCATCAGACTCATTTACCTTGAACCCAACACTAACTTTCCTTGGCTGGACCTTCACCAACATTTGTGACTTCTCATACTAACGCAGTAGGACTGATGCCAAAACTGATGCCAAAACTGATGCCTTTAGGAAGGGCCAGAATTGAGAATTGTTGAATACTTGAGGGCATCTACAGTTTTTAGTTTGGCATGCATAAAATGCTTGTAATCTCTGCAAGAATTGCAGTAACAATTACGAGATAGTAATTGTTTGTCTTGTCGATACTTCCTGCTTGATTTGATATTTATATGATTGAGCTTGAAAGCTCAATTATGCCAAATTTTTTCCTGCGACTAGATCTAAACATCTTGCACTAATGTGAGAGAATAGTATCTCTACAGCTTTCACGCCAGTTGAACCCTTCAATCCTTAACCCTGCTATAATCTAACCGACATCGCTTCCCGTTGCTATTCCATACCCCATCTTTTTCCTTGCACTCTCTATTTTTTCAACAAAGGACTGGCCCCAATGGCGCTGATACTTTGGTTTAATATTTAGTGTACATTCAAAATTATCTGCTTCTAGTTGCAATTCAAAGGCCTTACCAGTCTTTGCCACCTGAATCCCTCCATCAGACAGTTGCTGAATTATGTTTACAGACTCGCTTTCATCGTATTCCGCTGAGTAATTTGTAACAAGACTATTTGGAATCTCTGGGTTAAAGTCTGCCATGGCCTTAATGATACGCTTCTGCCCTTGATCGCTGCATTTAAGCTCGAAGTTAAGGAAAACCTTCTTCCTGTTTTCGGCCATGTTGTCAAGTGTTATACCAACCTAAAAAATTTTTCTATCTGAAGTACTAGTAATAACTTAATGGGAGATCATGTAAGATTTCGTTTACAAATTGTAATTTATCTGTCCTATGTCGCAATAGCAACTTAGATACTACCTAATGAGAATGATGAGGAGCTACTTATCCCTACTCTTAAGCAAAGGAGATAGATATCTGTAGTTGTAGGATGCGACTGACAGATATGCTTTTCAGCTAACCCGCCAACTAAAGATGATTAATTGTTATAATTGTTATAATACTAGCTGTTAGAAGATCCTGCTATATAAGGATTGCATTTAGCATGCTATTCTTATCTATCATGCTGCGCGTAGTCCGAGTACCATGTGTGACTGGACGCACGAAGAGATGAAAGAAAAGGAGACAGTCAGCGCAAAAGCTAAGGCAAAAGACATCGAGAATTTTGAAAAGAAAGAAGAGAGACCACTGACTACAATCAGTTAAGAACATACAGACAAAAACAGTTTACTAATTTTCTTTTTTCTTTATGTCAATAATGAGAAGTTATTATTATCAGAGATACGCAGTATATGTCTCTACTTAGAAATATTAGCGCAACTTTCTCAGCTTGATATTATAAGCAAGGCTGAACCTGTGGGCCTCGTCTCGAGCATGCTGCAGCATTTTGAGGCCTGCATTATTCTTCGATAGTATAACCGGGTCTTTGGAGCTTGGCATATAGATCTCTTCATTTTCCTTTGCAAGACTGATGCAAGCGACATCTGATATGCCCAAGCTTCGAAGTGACATGATAGCGGCTCCAAGCTGGCCACGCCCACCATCTATTAGTATAAGATCGGGAATCTTTTCGCTGGTAGATGAATAGCGCCGGCGCACAAGCTCGCCTATCATCGCAAAGTCATTCTGTCCTACGACTGTTGTAATGTTGAACCTCCTGTAGTAGCTCTTGCTAGGCTTGCCGTTGATAAATCGAACGCATGATCCAACAGCAATTGAGATTCCGAGGTTTGATACGTCAAAGCAATCAATGACTTCCGGCATAGAAGTAAGCTTTAATGCGCTTTTAAGCTCTACCACTGCTGGATCATAGCCCCTTTCAATATACATCGAAAGGTTGCGTATCATGAGGTCCATAAGCTGGTGCTTGTCCTTTGTCAGTGTCCTTTCGATATTAAAGATGCTCATCTTGTGCCCTGCTATTTTTTCAAGTGACATCTCTAAGACCTGCTTATCTTCGAGGTCTTCGTTGACATAGACGAACCTTGGGATTACCGGGATCGAAGAGTAATATTGTAGGAGAAATGAGGAAAGGGAGTTATCACCCACAAGTTCAAATTCAAACTTTTTCCGATCGCTTATGACACCACGAGTCCTGCGGAGTGCCATTACATGGGCCACTCCCTTTTTGGTATCTTTTAAAATACTAATGTACTCCTCATCATGGTTGTAGTTGACAGCCTTTTCCATTTTTTGCTTAATGCGCAGGTTGTTGAGCCTGTACAGAGTATCACGGATCTCTTTTGCCCTCTCATAGTTGCCAAGCTCTGATACCTGCTTCATCTCCGAATGCATTTCGTCAGCAAACTTCTCTATATTGCTCTTACCTTCAAGTATGTCTTGCAAGGCTAAGATATTCCTCATATATTGTTCGCGCATTACATTAGCTATACATGGCGCGTCGCAATTCTTGATAAAGTACTGGAGACAGGGTGTTTTGGGCAGCCTATTGCATACTCTTATTTTGAATAATTTTCGCAGAAGTCCAACTGTCAAGTATTTAGAACTACCGCGTACAAACGGCCCATAGATTCTGCCTTTTGGTCCAGTAAATTCTCCAGCCCTGTTGCGCCGGGCGACAAGGAGGCGAGGAAATGCTTCCTCTGTTATTTTCAGATAAGTATAACGTTGCTGATCCTTCAGTTCAATGTTGAAGACTGGCCTGTAACGCTTGATGAGATTTGACTCAAGAAGGAATGCCTCAATCTCATTGTCCGTAACAACAAAATCTATATCTGATATCCTCTCAACAAGCCTGCTAGTTTTCCACTCTAGCTTGGGGTCGTGCCTACTGAAATATGAGGTGACACGTTTTCGCAGGTTCTTGGCCTTGCCGATGTAGATTGTTACGCCTTCGCTATTCTTCATTAGGTAGACCCCTGGTTCTTCCGGAATGCGCTTTTCTTTTAGAATCGTAGTTGTGATAGTCATTGATTGGCCCTCTGCAATATCACATGGTCAACTGACAGCTTTGGCTTCAGATACTTGCCGGTATAACTGTTCATGTTTTCGCTTACGTCCTCCGGCGTACCGGCTACAACAATTCGTCCACCTGCTGCACCACCCTCCGGTCCAAGGTCTATTATCCAGTCTGCCGACGCAATGACATCAAGGTTGTGCTCAATGATTATGATTGTGTTGCCAAGATCAACCAGCCTTTTTAGCACGTTTAGCAGCTTGCTTACGTCTGCGAAGTGGAGGCCCGTAGTCGGCTCGTCTAAAATGTAAACCGTCCTGCCCGTGTCCCGCCTTGACAACTCTGCGGCGAGCTTGATCCTCTGAGCTTCGCCTCCTGATAGTGTAGTTGCAGGCTGCCCTAGTCTCAGGTAGCCAAGACCCACATCGCTTAGCGTCTGCAGTTTTTTGGTAATAGTCGGTATCGCATAGAAGAATTTTAGTGCTTCTTCGACAGTCATGTCAAGCACATCTGAAATAGTTTTGCCCTTGTACTTAATCGCAAGTGTTTCCGAATTATAGCGCCTGCCCTTGCATTCGTCACATGTGACGTAGATATCGGGCAAGAATTGCATCTCTATCTTTTTTGAGCCGCCTCCTTCACACGCATCGCATCTCCCCTCTGAGACATTGAAAGAGAACCTGCCAGCTTTGTACCCTCTCTCTCTTGCCTGAGGTGTCTTGGCGAATAGCTCCCGTATGGGCGTAAATGCATTGACATAAGTTGCAGCATTTGATCTTGGAGTTCTGCCAATAGGAGACTGATCGATGCCTATTACCTTGTCTATGTGCTCAAGGCCGGATATCCTATCATGCCTACCTGCTCTTTCCTTTGCACCAGAAAAGTGTGCGGCAAGTGCCCTGAACAATATATCGTTTATGAGTGTCGACTTGCCTGAGCCTGAGACGCCAGTGACAGCTGTCATGCAGCTCAAAGGAAACCGAACGTCAATGGACTTTAGGTTGTTTTCACATGCCTTGTGAACAGTCAGCCAATTGCTTGGCTTCCGGCGGTCATGCCGATGAGCAACCAATTGATCGCCTCTGAGAAAAGCGCCTGTAATAGAATTAGAATTATTTACGATCTCTTCAAGGGGGCCGCTTGCAACAATAGCTCCTCCGTGGCTACCGGCACCTTGGCCTATATCTATTATCCAGTCAGAGTTTCGTATAACTTCCTCATCGTGTTCTACAACAATGAGAGTGTTGTCGAGGTCGCGAAGTTTTTTGAGAGTATCTATTAGCCGCATGTTGTCGCGCTGGTGCAGGCCAATGGTTGGCTCGTCTAGTACGTAGAGCACACCTGTGAGGTTTGATCCGATCTGCGTTGCAAGTCTAATTCGTTGTGACTCGCCGCCTGAAAGCGTGGCAGTCATTCTATTGAGTGTAAGATAGTTCAGCCCCACATTTAGTAGAAAGTCGAGCCTTGACATAATTTCTTTTAGTATAGTCCTCGCGATATAGCGCTCAGTTTCTGTCAGCTCTAGCGCTTGGAAGAAGTGGTAGCACTCATCTATTGACATGTCACATACATCCATTATCGACTTATTCTGTATCCTGACTGCCAAAGCTTCGTCCCGCAGGCGCCTGCCATTACACAACTCGCAGGGCCGCTCCCGCATGAATTGCATTAGGTCTTCGCGCTTTGACTCTGATTCGGTTTCGCGGTAAATGCGCTCAAGATTTGGTATGACACCCTCAAATGATCCACGGTATTCCCAACGGCTGTCAGAATAGCGAGACTGGTACTTGTAGTGGATGCTTTCGTCGCTGCCATACAGTATTACCCGAACTTGTTCTGGCTTCATCTTGACCATCGGAGTCGCAAGGTCAAAACCAAACTTTCTGCCTACGTCACGCAGCATTGCAGATCGAAATGTTGCAAAGTGTCCAGTCCACGGCCTTATTGCACCTTCTATTATGCTCTTTGACTTGTCTGGTATTATCAGATCTGGATCAAATTCAATTTTGATGCCAAGTCCATTGCATTCCCTGCATGCACCAAAAGGCGAGTTGAACGAAAAGGTTCGGGGCTCCAAGTCTCCCAGAGAAATGCCGCAGTGAGGACATGCATTTCTCTGCGAATACATCGTGTTCTTGTTGTTTTCAACTGAAACAACAACCACCCCTCCGCCTACCTTCAGCGCAGATTGTATAGAATCAAAGAGCCTGCTTTTTTCTTGGGGTGAGGGCTTGAGCCTGTCTACGATTACTTCTATTGTATGCTTTTTCTGCCTGTCGAGCCTGGGATAGTGGGGTTTATCTTCTTCTTCCTCCTCCTCCTCATCGTCGAGCCTCGTTACCTCTCCATCCAGCCTGATGCGAGAGAAGCCATCCTGCTTGAGCTGATCGAATAATTTTTCGTATGTTCCTTTTTTGGCCTGTATGACTGGCCCCATGATCATAACATTCTTCCCTTCTGCTGTTTTCATTATAGTTTCTGTGATCGAGTCAGCTGACTGGCTGGCTATTTTGCTGCCACACTTGGGACAATGAGGTATGCCTATTCTTGCAAACAGCAGACGCAGATAATCGTAAATTTCTGTCACTGTGCCAACAGTCGAGCGTGGGTTCTTGCTTGTTGTCTTTTGCTGTATGGATATCGCTGGCGACAAACCATCGATTGAATCAACGTCGGGTTTATCCATCAATTCCAAAAATTGTCTTGCATAAGCCGATAGTGATTCCACATAACGTCTCTGACCTTCTGCATATATCGTGTCAAATGCAAGAGTCGATTTTCCAGAGCCAGACAGACCCGTGATGACTACAAGTTTGTTCTTTGGTATTTCGACATTGATGTTCTTGAGATTATGCTGTCTTGCTCCTTTGATTATTATCTTGTTGTGCATTATGATGACACCTTTGAGAATGCCGGCTCGCCAAGAACCTTTCTTATCTTATCCAGCTTTTCACGAAACATTATTGCCTTTTCAAACTCTAGCTCTTCAGCAAACCTCTTCATGGTGGCCTCTGTCTCTACAGCGAGTTTGAACAGATCCTCCTTTGCCATCGACTTTGTCTCCACTTCCATATCGGCAATTTCCTTAGCACTTTCTGGTACTGGCTTAACTATTGTCTTTGGAGTTATCTTGTTTCTCTTGTTGTATTCCAGCTGCTTTTTGCGCCTGCGTTCGGTTTCTTCGAGAGCTTGCTTCATAGACTGAGTAACATGATCTGAATACATTATGACAGTCCCGTCAAGGTTTCTAGCTGCTCGACCAAATGTCTGAATGAGGCTGGTTGTGTTGCGCAAGAATCCCTCCTTGTCTGCATCAAGGATTGCAACAAGGGAAACTTCAGGGATGTCAAGGCCTTCTCTTAGCAGGTTGATGCCTACTAGCGAATCAAACTCGCCAAGACGCAGCTGCCTTATGAGTTCTGTACGCTCAAGACCCTCAATCTCAGAATGGAGGTAACGCACACGCACTTTGTTTTTCGCAAGAAATTCTGCCAAGTCTTCTGCCATCCTCTTTGTCATTGTCGTGACAAGCGTCCGCTGGTTCTTCTCTGCCCTATTCTTTATCTCTTTTATCAGATCCTCCATCTGGTTCTTAGTGGGGCGGATCTCGATCTTGGGATCTACAAGCCCTGTAGGGCGGACTAGCTGCTCAATGACCTGCAGGCTACTCTTTAATTCATAGGCACCAGGTGTTGCCGATACAAAGATCACATTCTTGAGGTACTTCTTCTCAAACTCTTCAAACTTGAGCGGACGGTTGTCGTACGCACTTGGAAGGCGAAAACCATAATCAATTAACATTTTTTTGCGTGTATAGTCGCCATTGTACATGCCATGCAACTGCGGTAATGTAACATGTGACTCGTCAATTACTAGCAAAAAGTCATCGCCAAAAAAGTCGAGCAGACAGTAAGGGGGCTGTCCAGGTACTCTGCCATCCAGATGACGCGAATAATTCTCAATTCCCGAGCAATAGCCAAACTCCTCTATCATCTCCAGATCATATTTTGTGCGCTGTGTGAGCCTCTGTCTTTCAAGTTCTGATGGCAGATTTGGAAGCCAGTTCTCCAACTCGCGCTTGATTGATGCAATAGCTCTATTGCGTGAATTGTCATCAGTAATGTAGTGTTTGGCTGGAAATATCTTGACTGCATTTACGTCGCGCAATTTTTTCATAGTGACATGGTCATGGATGCTTATATGCTCAATCTCATCACCAAACATCGAGATCCGGATAATGTCATCAGAATATCCGGGGATGATATCAATCGTGTCACCCTTGACTCGAATACTGCCTGGCACAAGTGATATATCATTTCGCTCATAACGAGCTTCAATAAAATTGTGGATTAGCAATTTGCGGTCGATTGTCATACCTCTTGTTACTGAAATTGCACTTTTCTCCCATTCATTAGGCGAGCCCAGGGAATATATGCACGATACCGTCGACACAATTATTGTGGGCTCGCCAGACATTAACATAGCAGTCGCTTCCAGTCTCATCTTCTCTATCTTTTCATTCACCTCAGTATCCTTTTCGATATAGGTGTCTGTCTGAGGGATGTAACTTTCAGGCTGATAATAATCATAAAAGCTTACGAAATAGCCGACATTATTTCTTGGAAAGAATTCTTTGAATTCTGCATACAACTGAGCTGCAAGGGTCTTATTATGAGAAATCACAAGTGTATTCTTGTTTGCACTTGCAATGACATTTGCAATTGTAAACGTCTTACCACTGCCAGTCACGCCGAGGAGGGTCCGGCGTCCTCGCTTCAGCACTCCTCTGACAAGCTGCTCTATTGCTTCGGGTTGGTCTCCGCTAGGCGGAAAGGCATCTTTTGCCAGAGTAAAACTGGTCGAACTGGTAAGCAAAGGTGTTAGCACACCTATTTTTCCAAACGGGCTTATATGGCTAATGCCTCCCCCTCATTATCCTCGTGCTTCGGCTCTCGGCGCGTTTGGTAATATCTGCCACTCTGCTATTTTTCTGACAGTTCCATCTTGCAGAAGACAATTTAACATTCGACCATGTAGCGAGACGTCATATCTGAGTAGAAAGCGCTCCCTTAGGCGATGGATCAAAGATATGCTAGCAATCAAATCTATGCCATGCTAGGATCTGTGAGACTTGTACGATACTGCCTTTAGAGAACCCTTGCGGAGGGCATGTTCTGTGAATCATACCGTATTTTGCGATTACTGCGGTGTCTGCTATTATGTTAGCCTGCCATGCAAGAATGACAGACCCCTTTAGATACTCACTCAGACTCTTCGCATCGCAACTCTGAGGATGTACCCTCGTGCCTAAAAACGCGCGCCCTGAAGTCTCACCAATGGCTGGATTGTTAAAGTTCTGGAATTATTATCAATTCTCTAATGTTACTGATACTTCAGACAAAATTATTTGGAATCTTCATGTTAAAATTTCAATAGCATCGATGCTACCTTTGGAGGGTCCATCTCTCCTGTATCATAATCTTTCACTACACTTTGGACCCAATGAAGAAATTTGTTATTTCCTAAGGTATATACCAAGCCTACGGGAGAGTAAGCATTTGGAAGTACCTTCCCACTTTGTACAAGAGGAGATGGTATAACCCAGCAAGCAACTCCTATGATTTTACCCTCAATGTCAGTTATTGGAGATCCACTAGAACCACTTGTACCGATTATATCCGTGATGAAACCATCTGATATGCTTGCATCCTCTATTGGCATCAGACCGGAGATTCTTCCCTGCTGTAGTAGTGGATTAAATCGACTTCCAAACCATGACTATGCTGTATTGAGAACGTATATTCTCCGCCAGGATACCCGCACATGAGAATATCATCAAGAGTTTTGAACTGTATAAAGTCCTTAATTTCGAGAGACGGAAAACCAGTTAGCGATTTAATGGGTTTGCAGGACGCTACATCTAGCTCTAGATTTTTGGAGTCATCAGACGCCTTAGGATCCCATTCGAAGTAACTAAATTTCTCGATGTCTGTAATTTCATAGCCTGACGGACGTCTCCTGTACATAGCGAACCTGACTTTTTGATTCCCATTATCCACCTGCTTTTTCATTTTACATGACATGCCTTGACAACATGTGCAGCAGTAAGCAAATATCCTTTTGTGTTGATAACGCAGCCACTGCCAATGATCATTATCGGGTTGTCTTCATCGTAATTTCGTATACCTAATGCCACAGTTGCTGCTTTTATTTTTTGAATTATTGACTGGTCTACCATCTACTACCTTGTCATCTCAGTAGTATCAGACCCTTATACACTATCTACTTAATTTTACTTCTATTCATCTACCGAAGAACTTTTGTTCAACTACTGTGCTATGTAGAGGTATGGACAGCAGCAGTCTCGACATTCCTCGAGTAGACAAGCGTGAATTCTTGGATTTTCTACAAGATGAGGGTAAAGTGCGATTGGACGATTATGTTGAGGGCGCAGTTGAGGTCGCTGAAGAAGTCCATTCTGAACAAATGCGCGAGGATGGGACTTCGCCGTTCCTTGAAACCCACACGTGGCCCGTCACGATGGATGTGGTAAGACATTACCGCTCAGTCAATCGCAATATCACAAGCGTGGAAATTGCAACTGCAATTCTGCATGACGTCATGGAAGACGACGAGAGAATCTTGAATCTATATGAATCCAAGTCATATGGATTTGAGGCGTATCTTGCATACAGGTTTGGGAGCAGGATCGGAGACATTGCAAGCGAGCTAAAGATCAAGCCCCTTGAAAACTATCAAGGAGCAAACGACATAGAGCGCCAGCTGGAGCGCTTTTTGGAATACTGCGACATCCTTCGCGAAGCCGACTACGACGTCAAGGTAATCAAGCTGGCAGACAGGCTTAACAACATGTCATTTATCAGGCACGTCCCAGGACATGACAAGATAAGGCGCTACATGCGGGAAGCAGAGGACTTTTACATTGCATACACTATGCTGCCGCCCAAAATGCCTCACTTCTATCAAAGTATGAGATCCAATTACGAAATTCTGAGAGTATTATCGACAGAAAAGCTGGTCGCTGCATAATTTCCTTTCTTTACAAACAATTTAATGATAGTAATTTATGGGGATAAAGGATGTGAGATGAGTGTTGACTACAATAACAACAAATGACCTCAGTGTTGCAGTTATTGTGAAATTAGAACCTGATTTCTCTGAAGGGAATGTGAGCTACAATGCAGATGGCACGCTCAATCGGGCAGAAACAAAGAGTATCCTTGGACCCCACAGCGCTATAGCGTCAAATGCGGCATTTTATGCTAAGGTCAAATATGGCGCCCGCGTTGCAGTTGGAACGATGGGCCCTCCTATTGCAGAGAGCGCGCTACAGCAAGCGCAACTGCTCTGTGATGCAGATGAACTTCATTTGTATAGCGATAGGATCTTTGCTGGCGCCGACACGCTTGCTACCGCCGAAGTGCTGAAGGCTGGCATCTCTAAGGTGGAAGGTGATGGTAAAGTCGATATCGTGTTTTCCGGCCACAGGGCGTCGGACGGCGAGACCGGCCAAACAGGACCCCAGACTGCTTGGAAGCTGGGCTACACCTTCCTTGGCAATGTCATAGATTATAACGTTGATCTGCAGGGCAGATTTGTGAGAGCAAAGCGTCTGATTTCACTTCAAGGATTTTATGATATCATTGAAGAGGTCGAGGCGCCCCTTCCGGTTTTCATATCTATCGACCCCTCATACAGGGCATTATTTAACACTGTATCGCAGAGGCTTGCGTTTGAGAAATACCAGAAAGAAGCAAAATCACGGGCAGAAAACTACAAGCAATTCCTGAAGGTTCTAAACACGCAGCAGCTGGGCATCGATCCAAAACTAGTTGGGTTGCCCGGCTCACCAACGATTGTTTACAAAGTCGAGCGCATACCAAAGGCGAAGGCTAGCAGAAAAGCCGAAGTCATCGATGGCGCAAACCGTGATCATCTTGCAAGGGTGGCTGCCAACATCTATCAGGCGCTTGGAGGCATGGTGATAAAATGATGTCAAAGTATCAGCACCTCTACGTTGTCATAGAACATGAAGACGGCGTGCCAGTGCCTGTCAGCCTTGAGATGCTAGGTGAGGCAAGGCGGCTCATGGATGGCTTTAATAAGAGATATTCCTCTGACGAGAAAGTGGTCGCAGTTGTCCTTGGACACAACGTACGCAAGCTATGTGAAGAACTTATTTTCTATGGTGCTGACGCAGTGATCTACGCTGACAGCCCCCAACTTCGGTACATGAGAAACCTTATCGACACTAAGGTGATAAGCCAGATAGCGAGGAGCAGAGAGGTGGCGGCAAAATTCTCTGATGCTCACGATTTTGTAAAGCCACGCTACATGTTCTTTGGTGCAGATAGCATAGGGAGGCACCTGTCGTCTACAGTTCTGGCAGAGCTCGAATCAGGACTTGCGTCAGACATTAACAAACTTGTTATCGAGGACTTGGAAATAAAACATGAACATAAGACAAAGGGACAAGCTATAAAGTATGAAAAAACGCTTGAAATGTACAGGCCTGACTTCTCGGGCTTCCTCTGGACCACTATTCTTTGCCTTGATAATCGCAACCCCTCTATTGAGCGTGAATACCACCCGCAGGGATGCAGCATAATTCCTGGCGTGTTTGTCCCAATTGAGCCCGACAAATCAAGACGCGGCGCAATAGTAGACTATGTCCCGGAATTCGACGAGCGCGATCTACAGGTAAGGATACTTGATAGAAAAATAGTGAAAAGTGCTGTCGACTTTGACAGCCACAAAGCTGTCGTAAGTTTTGGAAAGGGAGTCAAGGATTCGCCAGAGCAGAACATCAAGCTGCTGGCCCAGCTTGCAAAAGAGATTGAAGCTGAAGTTGGCATTTCGCTTCCAATATCTAAAAAGCCCTTTCCAGTGAGTGAAGGAATAAACTCGAATTACATGATACCTGACAGAGTCATAGGAACAAGCGGGCGCAAGGTAACGCCCCTTGTGTATATTGCAGTGGGAATAAGCGGTGCCATGCAACACATTGCAGGCATGAAAGAGTCCGGGTTCATAGTGGCAATTAATCCAGATGAAAACTCGCCGATAAAGGATGAGTGCGACATGTTTATCAGGGGAAGAATGGAGGATGTTATACCGCTCTTGCTTGAAGAACTGAGAAAGCAGAGACCTACAATAGAGGTAAAGAAATGATATGGAGCACTATGATGTTGCAATAATTGGCGGCGGATCTGCTGGCCTTGCAGCGCTAAAACAGCTGTCAAACTTGAACAAACAAGCAATTTTGGTTGAGGCAGGCAAGAAGACTGGCAGCAAGAACATTTCCGGTGGCATACTTTATTCCAAAAGGCCCAAACATGGCAAGACGTATAATGTTGAAGACGTTTATCCAGAATTTCTGCAGGATACTCCTCCTGTTGAGCGCAGGATAACTCAGTATATGCTGCATGCAACCTCTCATGATAAGGTGTTCACAATGAACCTGACTGCAGCACATGAATATCAAGCAAACTTTGGCTATTCCGTTCTTCTCAATAAGCTGAATGGGTGGTTTGCAAAGCAGGCCAGCGAAAGTGCAGAGCGGCAGGGTGGTGGCATAGTGTCAGGCGTGCACGTCCGTTCTCTGAACTGGCAGGATGAAAAAACAGTAATTGAAACTGATGAGCTAGATCCCTTTGAAGCAAAGGCAGTAATTGCGGCAGACGGCGTCAACTCGGAAGTTGCAGAAATCACTGGTGCTAGAGCAAAATTCACGCCAGAGCAGTTATACCAAGGTGTAAAGGTCATAGTCAAACTGCCAGAAGAGATAATTGAACAGCGGTTTGGAATTGGGCCCGATGAAGGCGCTGCTCATCTATTTGCCGGTGACGTCACGCTCAACCACATCGGAGGCGGATTTTTGTATACAAACCTCGATACTCTTTCCCTAGGTGCTGTCTACCATTATGATTCTCTTATGGAGAGACCCTCAGAACCTTACACGCTGGTAGATGCTCTGATAAAGAATCCTATGGTTGCAGAATTTATCAAAGATCAAGTGGCAGTCAAAGAGGAAATAGACAAAAACCTGCCAAAGGAGGAGCAGCTTAGAACACGTTTTGCAGTAAGCAAATTGATAAAAACATGGAACGAGCTTCGTGATAGCTACCACTCGCGTGCAGTAAGGGAAAAGTTGGTTGAAAGTGGTAAGTACAAATCGGAAGAGGAAATTAGGGCGAGGCTTGATTCTGTGCAGAATGATCTTGTCACAAAATACAAGACAAAATTTGTCACTGATTATGTTGAGCTTGAATATGGAGCCAAGCTGGTGCCAGATGGCAAGCGCTGCGCAATGAAAAAGCCATACTACAAGAATATCCTCTTTGTAGGCGATGCCGCCGGAAGAGGAGTTTTTATCGGACCCAGAATAGAAGGACTCAACGTCGGAATCGACGATGCAGTAAGGGCGGCAAACGCAGTCGCAAGAGCTATTGATAGAAACAACTTTTCTACCCAGTACATGGGCGAATCCTACAGTCAGTCAATAGAAGAGAGCCCATACACTCGAGATATGAAGGAGATAGACAAGGACTATCTGAAGATATTCCTTGATGCTGCAAAGGATGTGCCAAAGGATATCATCGGACAACGCTACGGCATGGTGTTCAGGCTAATGTCAAGTGGCACACTAAGAGGGCTCGCTGTAGGCTTCGCAAACATACTTGGTTACGACAAGCTGTTGCCACTAGTCGAATCCGTAGACACTTATGTACAGGTGCCAGTAGAACTTGCAGAAAAGACCGGGAGACAAGTGCAGGCAACGTATGAACCTACGATACCTACGATAGCCCAGCGCATTGCACGACTAAGGTACGATGACGATAGGGTCTCACACATCAAGGTGCTCAATCCAAAGTCGGAATTCATGAAAAAGATGGTGACGCTTTGTCCTACAAGCTGCTACAGTATGGAAGGGGGTGACGTGACGCTCCAGCATGAAGCATGCATCGAGTGTGGCACTTGTGCCAAGGAAACAGAGTGGCGCCACCCCCGGGGAGAAAAAGGCATAGTCTACCAGTATGGCTAACTATCTGGGTGGTTCTTCCACTTTATTGAGCAGCCAATAGAAGGATCAAAGTCCCTCTCTATCCTTTGTCCGCTTAGCAGCTTGCGAACGTTATTCTCCATAATCGGTACAGAAGGCCTAGCTTCTGGCTCCAGTGCGTCATTTATCCTGCCGTGGAATACTAGCTTATGGTCAGCATCAAACAGGAAAGGGTCTGGAGTGCATACCGCGCCGTACGCCATTGCAACATCTTGACTTTCATCTATTAGATATGGAAAATTTAGCTTGTACTCGTTTGCAAATATGACCATGTTATCGAAGCCCTCATCTTTGTAGTTCGGATCATTACTGTTGATGCCAATAACCTGAAGTTCAGATGGGTTGAATCTGCTCTGCAAAGCGACAATGTCACCAATCCTTGCCCTCACGTAGGGACAGTGATTGCAAATGAACACTACAAGTGTTGTCTTGCTCTTCTTGTAATCCTGTAATGAGTGCATCATACTGTCCACACCTTTCAATGTAAAGTCCGGTGCGCCGCTGCCTGTCTTGAGAACTTGCGGTGATGAAGCCGTCTTGACCATGCCAATTATGCAATTTGTATATATTATATATCTATACTATGCAATAACATTGTATCTTATATCCAAGCTATGCGCATGCTGAGAGTGTGTAGTTATGAGAGAGAAAGAAGAAGGTGGTCTTCAAACAATAATATCGTCTTCTTCAGTTGAGGAAGAAGAAGAAGAAAAAAGAAAGGTGTCAGAATTTCTAGATTTTTAAGCTCAAACTAAAAAAGAAGAAGAAAGTTTCTAAGCTCATATTATTGCAGTATCTTATTTTCTCTCTCACCACACCTAGACTTGATGTTCCTTTAGGATTTGGTCTATCTCATTGTATGCTTGAAGAAACGTAAGACCCTTTTCAGTTATCTTAAATTTACGAATTGTTGAGTCATAGCTAAGCAAATCGCTTTCGATTAGAAGCATAAGATACTCTTGCAATTGATCATAACTAAGAAATGCCTTATACATTAACTTGGTCTTTGTAATACCTGCACCGCCGCAGCCATTTGCAGCCTCTAAAATCTGACTGATTATTTCGGTTCTGCTTCTATACATCATGTCTTGAGCTTTCGAAGTGGATTACACTGCTAATTAGAGTTATGAGGTGAGAATTCACCTAGTGCCAATTATTTTCTCTCTCTCTCTCTCTCTCTCTCTCTCTGAGGAGCATGTTATGACCAGTCTGGATCTAGCATATTCAATTATCCGAATTGGCTATCATACACTCCCGGCATGTCACAGGGTGTTGGCTTGTTCTTGGGGAGAACTTCTTTAGCCTCTTGCCGCATATACTACAGTAGCCGAGCCCACACTGGCATCATGAAAATAGTTCTGTCATAAAATAACAATATCAGTAGATCATTACGTAAAGGATAGCAATATTGGCGGTAGCGGCACCAACAGCGAATAACAACAGCATTAAGCACTTGCCTATAATCATGCTAGTAGCATCTGCTACACCGATTTTGTTGTTGCTATAATTATCCTCCTGTGTCCACAGAGTATACTTTTTATTTTTCTCTCTGCCGCTAACTTTCACTTTGCCATGGTTAGTAAAAAGGCTATGGCGGTGAAAGGCAACAAAGCACTGGAATGCAGAGGGGATTTCCACTAACAAATGAAAAAGAGTTTCTCTTCAAAATCACAAGGAAGATTCTTTCCCTCAATCAAGACATCCAGTTGCTGCAACTTGGTAGGAAATTCTTTTCGTAGAAAGCCACACATGCAAATACCTATCTTAGGCAAAAAAGATATTCTCTAAAGCCGCGCAAAGAAATCCGTATTCATTGCAGAGTAGTCAAAAAGCAGAGTAAAGAGGAGAGATCAAGAAGAGCTCAGACAAATAATTATTACTCCTTTGTCTGCATTAGTGCACAACATATGTCAGACTCAATTGATGATCTCTTACAGCTTCCGCAGCGCAAGATCGTCATAGCAGAGAATGATGTTTTCTTGGACAAGCATATAAAAAATGATATTTTCATTCTGATGGTGGAAGAATCGACTGGTTCGGCGGGCGGAAGAGCTGCCAGCTTGGGCCACAGGCGAGTCGAGAGAATCTACGGCTTCTCATGCTATGGCAGCGGCAGATGCACAAAATTCTTTGACACCATCGAGCAAGACAAGATCGACCAGTTCAACATACCATACAGTGCAGTTGCAATGGACATCAGGCTCTCAGACGGCAAGCCGTACGTGTTGCAGGGAATAGTAGATCCCAATTCTGTAGCATCTTACCGTTTAGTGGTAAGCAATTTAAAATAGGCTTGCCGACCAAGAACAACTAGTAGTAGCAATGTCAGAAGATCACCAGCCTCTTGAGCAGACGGTCTCCGCTATAGAGGACTTGCTTTACATGGGTGCTATCAGGCTTGTCAACAATGAAGACAGAGCATTGTTGTCACCCCAGTTCTCACTTGTTGTTTCAAACATGATGTCGAGCATGAAAATCGACAAGGGTGCTGATAGCAACGAGATAATGAAGCTCATGTACTATTCGCTGCTGATCTATATGGGCGAGTACTTGAAGGTGCCTAAGTCTTTTATGATGGCGCTTGGAAATGACCTGGAGAAAAATCGCGACAGCATGGAATCTGGCGGGCTTGTCACCACCTATGTCACTGTGTTAACCGAGATTTGGGTTCAGAATCGGCAGCAGCAGCAAGGAAAAAAATAGGTCCCTAATGCAGTAATAGCAATAGTTTGAAAGCTCATATCCCTGTGAAGGTTCTTGTTTATCCATTCAAACATTTACTCTTATTTCTATTCAGGGCAGGTAGGTTTCTAAATTAGAAAAGGCCTGAGCGGGATGGCACATGATTTTTAAGGTATGTGGTTTACACTGTCTTCTACGATGCTTCCCAGGTCACTCAAGCCGCCACTCATAGAAAGAATTCCCCTATTGAAAAAAAAGTTAAAGCCCAAGGTGTGGATGGAAGCATATGGCTGCTCGGCAAGTATGGCCGATTCTGAGATGATAAGTGGCCTCCTAAAAGAGGCCGGCTATGAAATTGCAACCAAGCAAAGTGAGAGTGCCCTCAACGTCATTGTCACATGCTCTGTCAAAGATACAACCGAGCATCGGATGGTGAGCAGGATCAACACAATGACCAAGTCCGGTAAGGCGCTCATCGTCGCAGGTTGCCTGCCAAAGGCAGACAGGGCAAAAGTAGAATCACTGAGTTCCTCGGCAAGTCTTCTTGGACCCAATTGCATAGACAAGGCCCCTGATGCTGCAAGGTTAGCCCTTGCAGGAAGCAGGCTGGTAGCACTCAAAGATTCTCCGGTTAATAAGGTCAATATTCCAAGGCTTAGGCTCAACCCAGTAGTCAGCATAGTAGAGATAGCAAGCGGATGCATGAGTGAGTGCACCTTTTGCCAGACAAAAATTGCCAAGGGGGGGCTTCGGAGCTACCGCATTGGCGACATCCTGAGGCAGATCAAATCAGACATCAAAAGTGGCTGCAAAGAAGTCTGGCTTTCCTCAACCGACAATGGATGCTATGGAAGAGACATGGACACCAACCTTGTAGAGCTTCTGAAGGAATGCTGCTCCATAGAAGGCAGCTTCAAGATAAGGGTAGGAATGATGAATCCTATGTATCTGCCTGCGATACTGGATAGAATGGTCAGTTTGTTTCGTGAAAATGATAAACTCTTCAAGTTTCTACACATCCCTGTACAAAGTGGAAGTGACAGGGTATTGAAAAAGATGAAGCGTGGCCACTCCTCCAAGACATTCATAGATGCCGTGCATGCGTTTAGAGCCCAGGTCCCTGAGATGACAATCTCAACTGATATCATTGCAGGATTTCCATCAGAAACAGAGGATGATTTCCAAGAAACTGTTAACTTACTTGAAACATCTCAGCCGGACATTGTTAATATTTCGCGCTATGCTGCCAGGCCTGGAACGGAAGCATATAGATGGAAAGGCATAAGAGTTAACTCTCAAGTATCTAAAAAAAGGTCAGAGTGCCTGCATGCTCTTACAAAGAGAATCGCTAAGAAGCGCAACTCCCTCTGGCAGGACTGGCAGGGCGAAATAGTAATTGATGAGATTGGAAAAGTGAGGCAGGGAAGAAACTATGCATACAAGCCAGTAGTCATATCATCGTTCTCGTCCTCATCCTCATCATCAACAACAACACCAACAATCACTACTGCTGATCGTAAAATTTTACTTGGTGACAAAGTGCATGTCAAAATTTATGATTTTTCCAACTTTTCATTGAAAGCAAAGATAATTTTGTAGGCCAGCTAAACTTTATTACGCTATGATCAGCTTTTGATTAATCACCAAAACTTTTTAACTTGACATATGTATCTCTGTGCGGGGGAGCTCGGGGAAACCTTGAAGGAGGAGCTATTGATTAAAAACCCTCTGCTGCTGGTGGGCATCGGTGGCATAGGAAGTAAAATTGCAGCTGCAGCAAGTGCGGCTCTTGATTGCAAATGCCTATTGATAAGCAACGATAAGAAGGATTTAGTCTACAATGATAGGTGTAGTGCTATTTTTGTTCGCTCCGGAGAATGGATCAACCCTTCCAGTTATAAATTACGCTCCTTTGTTGAGGGTCATCGCAATGAGATGGCCGCGGCAATGAGCGGCTACTCTACAGTCATTGT
>JBKPNF010000247.1:0-5874 GCA_046732455.1 Thermoproteota archaeon
GATCAGTGGAATTGTCACCGCCATATACCGAAGCGTAAACGGGCTCTGCCGAGTCAACAGTGTATCCATTCAGATTTCTTGTCAACATTGGCAAAACTTCACTTGTGAAATATTGCTCTGGAGTTTTAAAGTTAGAAACAGATATTGGAGCGTTTCCAAGCGACATTTCCCGGACCTTCTCTGCGGATATTATAGAACTGAAGCAAATGTTTTCGGTTTCGCAAAGCGATGTACTTGGAAGAATGTACAAGGGCATGAATGGCTGGAAGACATATACAAGCGTGTTTTCATCTCCTCTTGCAAAGAATACAAAGCCAGTCATGGATTTGTATGGCCGGATTATCTGGAGATCTGCGCTCCAACCTTCAGGGAGGAAAGTAGTTGCGGCTTTTTCTTTTGGGTCTGACCATTTGACAAAGCGACTCTCATTTGGAACTTGCGACTCTATTCTATCAGTGTCGCTTGTATTGTTAAGTGCAAGTTGGTAGCTGCTACTGTAGAATGCATCCTTGCTTGAGTTTGTACGTATCAAGTTGGACAGCTTGTCCATCTTTTCAACTAGGGTGAAAGCAACTGTGCTTGGTTGAGCACTTTTTGCACCCCACCAGTTAGAATCAGCAACATCATCCTCTGCAGGTACTGAAGACGGGAGTGTTATTATATCTGCTGGGCTTTCGGAAACGTCCCAATTACCCGGCTGAAATGCCACCATCTGTTCAGCTCTCTGTCCTTCTGCAAATTCTGTATTTGGCTCTTGGTCAAAAAGTGAGTTTGCCAGCAACATCAGCACAAACACACAACAGGTTAGCCAGCCATAACGAATCAACGAATAACGATCTACCTGCACAATAATTGGATTTAACAATTGACTCAGATTAATATTCTAATGTTATCTTCTATTAGCTCATTTCGAAATCGATAAAGGATCTTATGAACTAGCAGTAGTTGTTGACAGGAGAGACCCAGCTACGGGCAAGGAGGACTAGAATAAAGATTCTCAAGGCAATAGCAGATAAAAACGGTGTAGCTGGCTTTTCAGACATCAAGATCTCTACAGGGCTTTCTACAGGCTCTATCTACTACCATCTTGAGCGCATGAGCAACTACATCACTAAGAACTCGAAGTACTACATGATCACAGAGGAGGGTCTGCAACTTTTGCGCGAAGTCGACCCCAAATATGCAGACGTTACCCCGCTTAAGAGAACGGAAGAGCAGGTGCAGCCAGAAGGTTCTGACACATCAGAAGAAGCCATCAGGCGACCACGCCACTTAGGAGTGCGTCATTATGCGTTTGTGGGTGTAGTGCTAACAGCCATTGCATTTGCGGCTGCGGGTCTGCTTACAGACTGGCAGGCGTTCTTTCTAAATGCAGGCGTCATCGCTTCGATAGCAAGTGCAGCTACAATTGCAGCATCATTTTTGATGATAAGATACTCTTATTCCGCAATCAGGTATAGGGGCATGATGCTTTCAGTTTCAGCGCTTACAGTCCTGCTTGCAGGAGTGTTTGTATTTTCAGGTGTCCAATTCACTGGCGCAGCACCTGTACAGCCATATGATAATTCCATGGATGCCCTGCTATCCTCATATTCGCTACATTGGCAGATCAGATAGGTATATCACATGTGGGTGGATAGAAAAAAAGTCCCTTGACATTCTTGATTTGTTGACAGTGATGAAAGTAGTAGTAGCAAGCTCTTTCATCTTTACGAAATAAAGCCTTTTGCAATACTTTGAGTGAACATGGCCACATACCTCCAAAGCAGACTGAGCGATGTAGAATTCTCAAAATAAAACCAAGACAATGAAAAAGGTCGTTAGCATTTCTTCAACATTAAGTACTTCTATTGCTTTTGGCATCCTTGTACCTGAATTTGTCTAACTTGATCAACTCATGGTATGACCCAAACTGTGAGCTGTCAGTACTGTCAAGCGGTGAGTCCTGATCCTCGTTTTCATCCAGAAACACCTTCAATGTCCGATATGTAGTAGAGCGTTGTGCCGGTATCCTGCCGGCGGCTCTTATCAGCTGTCGGATCTCTTTTGGTCTCATCAGCTGCCCATGCGGTGCACCGGCCGCTGTCGATATACTCTCGTTGATCAGAGTGCCGCCAAAATCGTTTACTCCAGCTGCAAGCAACAGCTGTGACATCCTCGCCCCCTCCTTAACCCATGACACCTGTATGTTAGGTATATGATTGTTCAGCATTATCCTTGCCACCGCATGCATCTTGACGACCTCGTTGCCATCTGCCCCTGGTCTGATTCCATGAACGGTCTTATGGTTGTACATCGGCGCTTCGGTGTGTACAAAGCTGAGCGGTACAAATTCTGTAAAGCCATGTGTCTCCTTTTGGATGCTACGTAAGAGGTCAAGGTGCTCTGCCTTATGGCGCGATGATTCAACGTGGCCATACATTATAGTAGAGGTAGTAGGTATTCCGAGAGCATGAGCTTGCTTGATGACTGCAATCCAGTCTTTCACGGATATCCTGCCCGGCGATATCATATCTCGTAGATTCTGGTCAAGGATCTCTGCTGCAGTACCCGGCAAGCTCCCAACTCCAGCCTCTTTTAGCATTTTGAGGTATTCTGGCACTGGCGTCTCAGATCTTACTGCTCCATATACCACTTCTTCTGGTGAAAACGCGTGTATATGTATGTCGGGCAGTTCTTTCTTAACTGCCTTGCAGATGTCGATGTAGATATGCCCGTCCATCTTGGGTGGCAGGCCAGCCTGTATGCACACCTCCGTGGCACCAAGGCTTGCAGCTTCCTGCGCCCTTCTCACAATCTCTTCCGTAGGAAGAAAGTAGCCTTCCTCTTCGCGAAAGTCCCGACTAAATGCGCAAAAGCCGCACTGCTTGATGCAGACGTTTGTAAAATTAATGTTCCTGTTGACCACATATGTTGCATAATCACCCAAAGTCCTTTTGCGGAGCTCATCTGCCACCATCACTGAAAGGTTCAGTTCAAGGCCAGTGGAATCAAAGAGTTCGACCGCCTCTTCAACAGAGATGTCCTTATTGCGTAGTGCCTTATCAAGGGCTGACGCCACCACAGGGTCAGCACTTTTAAGAAGCGAATCAATTATTGACGTAGTGATCCTCCTTTACCAATCCCGAGCTGTCAGCAACCAAGTTTGTGTACTTTTGCAGTCGCTCCGATGTAATAAATCCACCTTTGAGGAATTCAGGATATATTGGAAGGCGTGCTCTGAGCCTGAGACCCTTACTTTCAGTTACCTTCCTTACCAGCCCAATTGAAGGCCAAAGAAACTCGGGGTTAACATGGTCAATTGTAACTGGAGATATGCCACCCCAGTCATTTATGCCAGCGGCTATGTAGCGGCCAAAGATATCAGGGTTGAGGTTTGGTGGCACTTGTATATTCATGCCAGGCAGCACTATCCTTGCCATAGCAACTGATCGAAGAAAATACTCCGGTGATGCAGGCGGAAAGAGCGCCATGCCAGTCTCCTGCTTGGGGGCAAAGTTCTGCATTATAACTTCCTGTATGTGGCCATACTCTTCGTGCAGTTGCCTTATTGCAAACAGCGAATCAATGAGATCTTCTTGTGTTTCACCTATGCCTACTAGCAGACCAGTAGTGATAGGGATCCGGAGCTCGCCGGCACTTTTAAGAGTATTCATCCTTACCTTAGGGTTCTTACTTGGCGCATCTTCGTGAGGCATGCCCTTTTCCATCAGCCTTTCACTTGATGTTTCAAGCATCAGTCCAAGGCTTACGTTAGTATCTTGTAACATCGACATTTCCTTTTTGGTCAGGCTGCCAGCATTAGTGTGTGGAAGTAGTCCAGTTTTTTCAAGAACAAGTTCACTCATGCAGCGGATGTATTCAACAGTTGATGAATAGCCAAGGGAACGAAGCCATGTTCTTGCCCTCTCGTATTTTTGCTCTGGCCGCTCGCCGGTTACAAACAATGCTTCTGTGCAGCGAAATTTTTTGCCGGCCTCTGCTATCGTAAGAACCTGGGAGGGGTTCAGCATCGAAAGCATTTGGTCGCCGGGTTCCTTCTTGTAGGTGCAGTAGGTGCATGTGTCGCGGCAGAGATTTACCAGATTAATGAACACTTTTCTTGAATACGTGATTACGCTGGGCTTTGACATATCTCTTGCCCTGGCTGCAGCCATAAGCAGCATGTCGATTGGACATTCTGCCATCAATTGATATGCTTCACTTTTCGTCACTCCGGACTCTAAGGTATGGTCAAGCATCTTGGCAGCTGCATCATGATGTAGGAGCAAATGCAGTAGAATGGAAAGTGTACATCACTAATAAACAATATTACTGCTAAGGAGACTCTTGCTGGCTAGGCCTTGCTGAAAGAGTTGCGATAACCTCCATAGTTTGCCCGTCACGCAGGATCGTTAGTTTAAGACCATCACCTACTGACTTTTCAATTTCCAAATAGGCTAAGATATCGTCGATCTTTCTCACTGTGTTATTATCGATCGCGAGTATCACATCCCCCCCAAGCTTTATTGGTATGCCATCAATGACTGCATCTTCTTCACCTCTTTGGATTCCAGCCTTTTCAGCAGGGCTTCCGTCTACTACGTCCATGACCAAAAAACCACGAGGTTCATCAAGACCGAGGCGACTGGCTATGCCCGGAGTCATATCCCTACCTGCAACTCCAAGCCATGGATGCTGGTATGAACCTGTCGTGATAAGCGAGGGCACGACGTGAGCTATTGTGTTTGACGGAATAGCAAAGCCGACGCCGGCAAACTGGCCTGTCGTAGAAAAGATAGCAGAATTAATGCCTATCACCTCACCCCTCATATCGAGTAGTGGACCGCCCGAGTTGCCGGGATTAATAGGGGCATCAGTTTGGATAATATCAGGTATCGTGAAACCTTTGCCTTCCTGTGCAGGGATCTGCCTGCCTACTCCACTGACAATGCCGGTGCTCATAGAGCCAGAAAGTCCGAAGGGATTGCCAATTGCAGCCACACGCTCGCCTACCCTCACCTTAGACGAGTCTGCAAGCGACAGGGGGAGGAGTTTTTCCTTTGATACTTCTTTTACATAAAGCACTGCAATATCTGCAGACGGGTCTGAACCTATCAATGAAGCGCGATATACACTGCCATCTTGAAACGTCACATCTAGCCTGTTACCTCCGCCGCTGACAACGTGATGATTTGTAATAATGTGACCATTGTCATCATATACAAAGCCCGATCCGAGTCGAGACTCAAAGAGATCTATTTCGTTGCTGTCAGTTATTTGAACAACCGACTTTTCTACATTCTGGAAAAGATCTGGCAAGGTCAGATCTGTGTCAGAAGCTTTGACGATGCCCACTTGACCCACCTTGAATGCATTGTCGCTAAGGCCCCTCCTTCCATCTGTAGGTGTTTGTACAAGATCACGTATAAACGGCAAGTTGCCGCCCAAATGGTCGAGATCTGTGAAATGCAAATATGCGAACAAGATCGCAATAGCAGCCACAACGATTGATATGGCTAGAATAGCCTTGTTCAATATTGAGAAAAAATTGTGGCATATTATTCTAATAATCTTTTGCCCGATTGAAAAATTGTGGCGTGTGCACCTGCAACTACTACTACTGCCACTACTGTTGGCTGACGTACGGTGCACTTAACTCAACTTTCGGCTCTTCTTCAAGGAACTCCACCAAGCGTGTGTAGTATAGCAGAAATTCCCTGCCCTTTGTAGTGGTCCTATATACTACTCCATCTGAAGACACATCCTGTGCTATCAGCCTCTTTCCAATCAGCTCTCCGAGGTAGAGGTGTACCTGCTCGTAGCTCAGGTTTGCTCTGTACATTATGTGCGTCTTTTTTATTCCAGAAGTGGCAAGCGCTAGTACGTCGCCCA
>JBKPNF010000248.1:0-3281 GCA_046732455.1 Thermoproteota archaeon
TTGAACTATGCAAATAATAGTTAATACGCTCTAAATTCAAAGGACACATGTTATGCATGTCGCTTTTAGATAGGAACATTTTAACAAAAGAGGTGATGCGAGGATGTCATTTGGGAGTAGAACAGAAGCAGATCGAAAATCTGTGATTAGGGTTTTGTTTGCAGAATACCATATGATAGAACGCACAGCGCCTACAGAAGCGATGCAAATAACTGGGAAGATGTAGTTCACATCCACATGATAAACAGCCATCTTATTCTGAAGGTTGCAAACTCATGTATGGTTCATGAACAAAATTTTGCTTTCGGTATTGACTATTTTTGTATGGATTAACATGATGTACCATTCAAGATGCAAGAATTAGTAATCCATCACATTGACATGGCTACCATGATAGACTACATCTTCTTTTTGTTTTTTGGGTATTTTTTGTTGCTTCAGTATATCAAAGAGGTTGAGAACGACATCAACTTTTTTCTACTAACAAGAATAATCTGTATCAAAAGTTATCGCTAAAGTTTCTCGTATGCGCATCAACATCTGCCTGCGGAGGAGTAGGATTTTTTATTTCATGCCGATGCAAATTTTTCTGTTCTCGGCTCTCAACTTTCTTTTCATGCTCTTCTCTGACGTGGTGAAGTCTATCTTTTTCATGCATGAATTCTTTGCCGCATTCATGGCATTTTACAATTGTGTCGTGGTGGACGTGCCTTGCATGATTGATTAGATCTTCATGGTTTGCGAATTTTTCACCGCATTGGTCACAAACATCTTCTTTTTCTTTATTATGATGATGATGAAATATGTCCAAACTCTTTCTTCTGTATAACAGATGAAGGCGATGGCTATTAAAAGATTTTTTGCTCGCTGCCTCTCCCCCCGCATCCTGTGTGTGGACCCAAGGTGCTTTATGTCGTACGAACATTGGATAGATATGCAGCATTGTACATGATAATGGCGACCAGACTAGCTGATAGCAAGCTCCATCGGACGGTACTTCAAATCCAAGATGTGCACCGCTAGTCTGGTTAAGCAACACAAATAATAGTAAATGACGATCGGGAGCAGACGAGGACCAAATGATTGGGGCAAGTTACGTAATAATCATAGCAATCGTAGAATCAAAGTTGCCTTTGTTACCGGCTCAAGTAAAGGCATTGGCCGAGCTATTGTGTTTGTTTTTAGTTTTGCAAAGTCCAATACATATATTGGCATAGTTGTAAGTACTCGTAAAGAAACGAACCTGAAGTATAGATAGGTGAAATCAGTTAGGTGATCGCCAGTGCAATGAATCCATCGAGCTGGGGGATTTTGCCCAATATCACTAACAACCACAACTAACCATGGTACCAACAATTCGAGATGCTTTATCATCTGATCGTCTGATTCATAATAATGTAAAATAGCATGTTAAAGACAAGCCATGTAAGCTATTCTGTCCGCGGGTATTTGACCTTGTATAAGAAAAATCTAGCGATATTGAAATAAGCTAGTGGATTACAGTGTGATGTAATGCTCCGAGGGAATTTGATAATATCTACAAAAGCTTTAGTAATGTTGTTAAGTATTCTGGGAGGTGCTATCATTGTAGCTCCTACAACGACATTATCTCCAGTTTTTTCAACTGTGTCTACATCTGTTGATCAGGGACAACTCTCACAATCCTCTGCAACTCAGGATATAAGTAACGTTTTCAAAGGAATCGAGCAATTCGTATCACCATCTGGCTATGTACAGGCAAGAGAAGACCCATCATACGCAATCGATATTCCCTTCACTGATCTGGGCTCTTCCCCATTTGAACCATCAAGCATTTCAATCCCTGCAAACATGGGAGTGATATGGTTTAACGACGATGATTCACAGCATTCTGTTACTTTTAACGATACTAGTCCTGAAGCAATTGATTCAGGAGGTGTAGATCCTGGAGGAATCTTTATCCACAAGTTTTCAACGCCAGGAGTCTATGACTACTATGACAGTGCAAATCCCCAATCAAAGGGGAGGATCAACGTAGGAGGCGAATTTGAGGGTGGACAGAATATGGACATGTTAGTTGGAGGAGATGCACTACCTTTTGAGGCAGGCAAGGTTGGAAGGACAACCTTTTCATTTGTACCACATGATAATGTCGTCACAATCCCCCCAACCTTGAGCATCACATACAGTGTGACTATTGCAAACTCAAATGGCACAATGCTATACTCTAACCAGTTTGATGATTCTGACGGCATTTTGGATCTAGAGTTGATACCTTCAAGTAGGTCATTATCATCATCAAACCAAACATCATCGTCTAACCAAACCTCATCATCAAACCAGACAGCAGCACCGAATTTTGTAACCTCTGGACCTGACCTAACAGATCAAGAAGGAGTTGCAAGTGATGGAGTATATCATGTTCAAGGTCCTGTAATGACAGAGAATGAGGATTACACTATCAATGTCTCCATTACTAGCATAGGCAATGCTGCACAACCCCAGCCGCTGTCCGACGACTTCTTGCTACCCTCTGTCAACTCCACTACCAGCTCCTCAGCGCCCCTTGCAGGGTGATGAATAAAGTAAAAGGGACGGTGTGTATGTGTATATATCTCTCCTTGCAAAGCATAACACTAGCAACACTATTAGGATTGGTAGCATAGTAGCAGCAACAATAATACAATTGCATAGTGTAAGAATAATAGCAGCGCAAAAACGCTTGCAGGAAAATGATGATGTTATTTATTGTTGTCATAGGTGCTCGGAGGCTTCATAGTGAAACTCTACCCAATTGAGAGGTTGCAGCAGAATGGTTATTAAGAGAATTTTGGTGCCGTTTGACATATCAGAATACTCGCTTGATGCCTCAAAGGAAGCAATCGAGCTTGCAGAATCATTTGGCGCAACCATTACCTTATCCATATAGTAGAGCCCGAGCCCTCCGCTGATGTGCTCTACGACTGGCGAGCAGCTGACAGACAGGTTGAAGATGAAATAAGAGAAACTGCAAACAAATGGTTCTCCAAAGTGGCAGAGATGTGCACCAAGAAGAAGGTAACTAACAATATGGAGGTGTTGTTTGGGAGAGTTTCCGTTATCGAAACAATAACAGACTATGCAAAAAATATAGTTGCAGATCTCATTGTTATTGGTCATAGCAGTGTCCATGGCTTTGGAAGAAGGCTGAAGGGAGATGTTGCAAAGGGAGTCATAGACCATGCTCATGCTCCTTGCTCGGTTTTGGTTGTCAAAAGGCAGTAGTAGTAGTGGTGGTGGTGGTGGGGGTGGAGTATAGACGC
>JBKPNF010000249.1:0-5248 GCA_046732455.1 Thermoproteota archaeon
GGAGACACAATATATAGAAATGCAATAGCAGAACTATTTGAGACAAATACAAATGCTGTTGAGATAATAAAATTGAAGGATATTTATGAGAACCTAGAAGACTCTATCGACAAATGTCAGGATACAGCAGATATCGTAGAAGATATTGCTCTAAAATATGGTTGAAAGCTCCTATTGGTAGAAGAAGGACTTGTTAGCATAGTTGTAGGTGCAATAGTAGCTGCATTATTTTTTGATTTTGTAAATGGTTTTCATGATTCAGCTAACGCAATTGCTACAGTTGTTGGAACAAGGGTTCTGAAACCACTTTATGCTGTAAGCATGGCTGCCGTAGCGAACTTTGTTGGTCCGTTTATTTTTGGTACTGCTATTGCTGCAACAGTCGGTAAAGGAATTATACAACCCGAGTTCTCAACTGTATCTGTCATACTTGCAGGACTAATAGGTGCAATAATATGGGACCTCATTACTTGGTATTTTGGCCTGCCATCTTCAAGCAGCCATGCGCTAATCGGTGGTTTGGTTGGTTCTGCATTGATTGCAGGAGGATTAAAAGCAGTCGTATTTTTTGGAGGCCTTGATAAAATATTAGTCTTTATGGTAGTATCCCCAACAGTTGGTTTTGTACTTGCTTTTGCTTTTGCCATTGCAATAATGTATTTTCTACGAGATTCAAAACCAAAGTTAGTCAATGGAGTGTTTGGAAGGCTACAACTCGGTTCTTCAATATTTTTTTCACTAACACATGGTGCAAACGATGGCCAAAAAACAATGGGAGTAATTACAGCATTGTTGATTGCAGGTGGATTCTTAGATTCAGAATCATTCGTGGTTCCTGTATGGGTAATATTAGCGGCGGCCACGGCTATTGCAACAGGGACTTTTCTTGGAGGATGGAGAATTGTAAAGACAATGGCTTTCAGGTTGACCCAGCTGCGACCATACCAAGGCTTCTGTGCTGAAACAGGTGGTGGAGCAATATTAACGTCTATGGCTTGGCTGGGAATTCCCGTTAGTACAACTCATGCAATATCTGGTGCTATAATGGGCGTTGGAGCAACAAAAAGACTTTCAGCAGTTAGGTGGGGAGTAGGAAAACGCATTATTTACGCATGGATAATAACTATACCTGCAAGCGCTGGAATTGCTGCTGTTACGTTAGTTCTTATGGACCGTCTTTTTGGTATACGATAAGGAAGCGAACTAATAAAGGAGCGTAGATTAGTAGTAGTACTAACCCGTTATTGTTTGAATACAGTCAGAGCAAAATCTTTTCAAAAAAGAAACATTAGCAATACCACTGTCGACATATACATCATATGAGGCCAATCTCCTTTGGCACACATCGCACGATATTGCTTCAAGGTTTTTTATGATATCAGAAATAGGTTGGACCTTTGGCACGGTAATACTAGACTGTAAGCCAGATGCTGTATCTATCATTGGCAATCAGACTAGTGCCATGCATAAATTTACTTCCTCTGTGTTCTATATAGGTCTCAATAAACTATATAGATTATGTCCTTACTACCCCTTGTATAATAACAAATTAAGGCCAAAATTGACATTCATTAGCATAAATTGTAGAGAGCCTTTTCGATTGCTACATAGGGGTATGTTATAAATTAACTCTCAAACCGCTGAAAGAAAAGAAGGACCAGCTTGGCCTCCTTGTGCCAAAGCCCAATAGTTGGATAAATAAAAGGAAGAACGTCTATCTTATTCATTAGATTAAAATTGCACTCAGACAGGGAAAGATTTTGTCAAGAAAGGGGGTCGTTGTCTAGCTTGGTATGATGCCAGCCTTGGGCGCTGGAGGCCGCTGGTTCGAATCCGGCCGACCCCACTATTTTGTAGAAGATGATAATGATACGGAAAGATAGAGACACAATCGTGATTTCTATGGCCTCTTAGTGTAGGTGATATGTTATCCGGAATGGAAAAATTACCTTACACTGTATATTACATAGTATTATCAAAGTGAGACGAGACGAGACGGGATATCCTGGTATTATTGTTGATCCTAATTTTACTACCTCGTCCACAGAACCTAGTAGAGGATAGCTGAGATTCTTGGCACAAATTAAACATAAACCAAAAAAGGATGGTGAAAGTTCCTACTTCTCTCATTTGTTATGCTCGAACTGATCTATTTTGACATTAAACGGCTATATTTCATGAAATGCAGAGAAATAAACAACAAGAGAGATAGACGGAATGTGGGGATTTGGAACCTATCTGATGCATCTATATGATTACTTGGCGGGCAGGAAGTATAAAAAGAAGGCAAGGACATGCGACGTCTGCGGCCAGCAATTCAGAATGATTGAAGAAATGGAAGTGCATAGACGGAAAGAGCATCCTGAGGCACATCCAAGAAAAGAAGAATCGCCAGAACCTTGAAAAAGCCAGCGAGACTATTTAGTAGGTTTGGATTTTGACAGACCATCGCTTAAGCGCGCTGAAACCAATGTCTGTCGAAGGCGGCACTATGCCGCGCAAGCGATAAGGCCTCGCTATCATCTATCGAAATATTAAATCTGTCAGTAATTAGCCTATCTAAAGCCTTAGCTGCCAGCATGATAGTGATCTATTTAAAGCGCTAGTGCCGCTTCTGCAGAAACTCCCTCCCGAAATAGAAAAGTTTGCTCTCGCTTCCTTGAGTTAGATAAATAAATTCAGTGGCTGATATTGATATATAACAATTATCTATAATCCTTAACTGATTATCTCCCTAGCGGAGAGATAGGAGAGGTCCTCTGGAAATGAGTGGGAGTAAGAAAGATGATAGGAGCAGAAATGGCGGTGGAAAAAGCTCTCCAGTTAGCGGAGCTGGATTGGGCCTGCTGTCAATGATAAAGAATAAGAAGATTATGACTGTAGTAGGTGGAATACTGATAATAATAGGAATAGCAGGCATGGTGGCAGTAGGCTCAAATGCGCTTAGCAGCATATTTGGCGGAGGATTTTCACAGCCGAATCAAGGTGAAGCATTTCAAATGACAGAGTATGTGTTTATGTTCATGTTGATAGCGGGCCTGGTTCTGGTCATATATTCACAGATCACATTGCAGTCACAAAGAGCGAAAACAAGGGAAAGCGGGAGCCGCAAAAGTTAGGGGAGGTCATATTGTCACCCCCAGGTACAAAGGATCCTCAGTCAGTTAATGGAGGATACCCCTTTAGTACTCATTTGCAAGCATAGCTTATGCATTATCATTATTGATAACTGCGAGCTGATGATAATGACCTTAGCGGACAGGCCGACTCAGATGATTACTTGTTCTTTGTGGACATCTGCGAAAAAGACTATATATCCCAAATCTTACCCCGAAATCCATTAGAACGTATTATATACATTTCTTTAGGTCTTTCTATGATTATCCCGCAATCTCCTCCATCTAAAACCGTGAGCTCCATTTCATGGATCTCCTTTTTGTTTCCTTTAGAGCATCTGATAGTGTAGGAAACATGTATAATGTTTAAGAGACCAATTACCTTATGACAGAAGAAGATCCGCAAAAGAAGATAACTTCAGACTTTCAGTGTTTTGTATGTGGTGCTGTCTTTACAAGCGACCAGGACAGGCGTCAACATCTAGAAAAGGAAATGCACGGGACAACGGAAAAGAAGGATATTGATACGGTGAAAGGACAGACAGAGCTAAGTGAGATGCATAGGCAGGCCTATGAGTCAGTATAGCAAGAATACTACTACAAGTTCTCTCTCCGCGTACCTATTCTGCTATTATTACTAGCCTGAATAAAACGGAAAGTGTTGCGGTGTGCTTTGATATTGTGGGCTTCACTGAATATTCTTGCTTGCTTGACTTTGCTAGCAAGCATCTGATGATTTGACAACTCAAATTTTATAACCTACAAATAGTAATGGCGAGGGTCCATTTTGTTGAACAGCTATTAAGAAGTGCCTCCCCCTCACATTCCTTCCTATCGGCCACATCTTCCATGGATGCTCTTGATACCCGTCTATCTTTTCTATGGAAATAAGACATCTAGAACAGCAGAGTCTATTGCCAACTTACCAGTTACTTTTTGATGGTATGTTATGAGGCTTGACATAAGCACCATTATCTTTACCGACACTCAACCTAGATCCACCTCCAAGGATGGATATTTGAGGTGGGTCTCACAGAGGTAATTTTCCAATTTTATCCCGCCTCTAGAGGATTTTTCTCCGTTTGTAATGTTGCGACTCAATCTAGAACAGTTCTAATCTGCTAGTTGAGAGAATTTTAAAGAGGAAACTGATAATTAGTGATATGAATCATATATCTAAATAAGGTGAGGTTTCTAGATGAGTGAGCAACAACCTCAGCTTTATCAATACAGCGTCAAAATAGAAATGACTGCTAAAGGTCTGGCTATGCCTACAATCCATATTTACTCAAATGATATGCAAACAGCCAGAAACCAAGCAGTGGAGCAATACTCCAAGGTGATAGAAGAGCTAAAAGCCAAAGGTTTGCCAGTAGCAGCTCCAGACATCAAAATATGAGTAAATCTAGCTACCAATATACTATTGCCTTTGCCGCGCTCTCTGCACAACAGATTTTAACTCTATTGAGTGTATAAACCATGTCAAGCAGTTGAATCTAAAATATATGCACTAACGTCATTGATGCGTTGGTTACTATTACTATATTATATTGCCCTTAACTTCCGCTATTAGTGTCAAAAAGTGCAGAATTCGGTTGTAATATTATTACCTTGATGCTTTTTCTCCTTTTCAAGCCATGGAAGCCTTCCACTTCATCTTCAGCTTCTTTGAATTATAATGGAAGAAGATCCTGTGTGGTATTATAATTATCTAGCATAAAATTGAAAAAGAAAGAGAAAAGGGGAAGAGTAGAGTTGTTTTGCTTTTTAATCCCACTTGCTCCACGCAGCCATCCAACGGTATGTCCACGTGTTGAGCTTTGCACCTAACGCAGCTATTGGAACTGTCAGCACTGCTCCTGCGCCTGAACCCAAAGCGACAGGACTGTTGTAGAATTTACCGACCTGAGGTTCGATAGGAGTCATATATGCTGGCAGCGTAGGCCTTGGATACTTGAATGCTACTTCAAGTGGATCCCTTATGAGCAGCAGGTTGACCATGTTGAACAGCGGTATTGACAGTCCAACCAGTGTTCCTCCTATGATTATAGCAGCGTGTTTGTTCCTTCTTGTAGCCCAGTATGTTAGGTCCAAAAGCATCGCCGATGGTATCCATATAGGTACCGTGATGA
>JBKPNF010000250.1:0-10565 GCA_046732455.1 Thermoproteota archaeon
GATTGCCGCTGGACATGATCGATGACTCTCCTAGTTACATAGGCAACTATTCTATGCGAAAGCACTGGAACGTTATGAAGAAGGCAGTCAGAGAACTTGCATTTACAGCTATAGAGGTTAGAAAAACAAAAAGGCAATACATAGTATGGCTTGAAGATGAGATAAAAAAACTCTCAGTACCTTCATCTAAGAGAGTGGATGTCCAGATCCTTTAATTGAATCAAGCAACCAAAAAAGCGCGGCAAGATTAAAAGAGGCGCTCTCAATGTAATTCTTTAGCAGCTTCGTGGAAAAGGTAAGAAAAAGTTTTGATTGATGCCTTTCTGGTCTAATCTACCGGGTAAGATACTCTGGCCTTCAATTATAGTTCGAAGCAGTGTATCTGCTGGTACACATTGAGACAGATGACGAGACTCTCTTAACTAGGAGGATCCTGAAGGTGTTCCTATTATTACTGTACCTCTCATACCTTCCTCTGCATGAATTGTGCATAGATAGTTAAAGACTCCTGCCTTGCCAAAGCGCTATTGCCATGATTCGTTGGGCTCAATAAATCCGCTGCCTGTTGGGATTGTTTCTGTTGTTTGTACAGTGGCATTATTATTACTCCTGTTATTGTCAGTCAAATTCTCAGCAATTGTCCCGGTACCGTTCCTAGCATCAGCTGCTGAAGTTGGGTTGAATGTCTCCACAACATTGTGTGGGAGATTTGAAGGATTAGACCACCTGATTGCAGAACCAGCGTCTATCTCCACTGCTTTTGGTACAAACATATTTACATCTCCACACACAAGATTCGAGCTTGCAGTATCAGTTATAACTCGATCAGCTTGCTGTACAATGTCTGTAACTTGGCCCTTATCTACATCAACTAATATATTCCAGATTTGTTGATGTGACTCGATACTTTTGTTGGCAATCTCCACTGGATTCTTTGGCTCAGAATAAAAAGCCCCGTCGACCATTTGCCAGTTAGCTGTAATTATCAGTTGACCTGCTGAGCTGTGAAGTAGCTTGCCGGTTTCCCTGTCTGCCATAACCGTGGGCTGAACAGCAGCAATAGTCACAGCAGCTTCCATAGCCTTTGATTCATCAAATATCTGCCTTACTCTTGCATAACCTTGGGCAATATCAATACCTCGTTCTGCGACATCATTAGCGGCGCAAATGAATGTGTTTTCATCCATGGTAGGTTCTTTTATGACCTTCATGTCAGTCGCTATGGAAATATCGTTAAGAGAACGAAATTCCCTCGCCCTTTACTCTGGAAGCATACCACTGCCAATTAGAAAAGCGCCAATCACCAAGAATGAACCAATTATGACAATTAATGGCAAAAAGCCTAGGATTTTTTCGCAATAGCTGACATCATTTTATTATTTACAAACATATATAATTACCAGCAGTCTAAACATCCACTCCTCATTGAATGAGGGTTTACGGTTCCGACTTCAACAGGCATTAAGAAGCTCCCTGAATTATCTGAGCTACAAAAAGATGTTAATGAGTATCATAAAGTAAAATCTATGTTTGCCTAGATAATTGTAACTAAGCAGTCTTGCTATTCTGTCATTCACATAGTTTCGCATTGATCTACTTTTTCTATCAAGATCTGCTCTTTTGTTTCCTATTGTGCGAAGAGCTGGAGAGCCTTGTATAAAAAATCCGGTTCTATGTTTGAAATCGCAAGTCCTGTCTGAGAATGAGTCTTGTCCTGCCTTGAATTGTGCTCAGCGCATTATTTTAGTATCAGCGATCTGCTTCTTATCATATCCATCTACCAAAAGAATCAGAGTTGAAAGTCAAATACGTCTACCTCTTTTTGCCGCTCTATTTTGCTAGGGCGCGACAATATTGTCCGATAGGTTTTTGTCTCTATTCCATAGATAGTTTCTGCCTGCCTTCCTAACTGGAGAAAAGGGAATAGTGTTGGCCTCTAATGCGTTTCTTCTCTAACCCTACCATTCGATGATTTGGTAAGACCAAAAATTGGATGTTTCATATATACGGATGATTTTTCTGAGGTCCTCATGAAACTAAACCGCTTTCTTGGCATTATGAAATAAATAAGTATTCTCATCTGAGGTAAAAGGTGATCTTTATCTTATGTTAAGACAATTATGTTTATGGAAATGAATAAAGAAATTGGATATGCCTTGGAGTATCATAAAACTACTAAGCACTCAGAGGCCAGTATAATGACCTCAAGACATTACTTGGACTTCGATAACAAGCCAATACCATTCAAAATATATTTGGATTTGCCTTCCGTATCTCTGCCAATAAAATTCCCGACACCAGAAGTGAATGCTCTTAAATGTATCAGCGGTATCATTGATCAACCAGCCCAGGAGGACACGGAACGACTCCTTGATATTCGGAATCTGGCTGAAATCTTGTTTTTTTCGGCAGGGATTACAAGAGAAATCAAATATCCTTATGGTAATTATTACATGCGTGCGGCATCAGCGACCGGAGCTCTTTACCCTATTGAATTGTATGTGGTTTGTGAGGATGTTTCGCCTAATTTGGTGGCAGGAGTCTATCACTTTTCTCCTGCCGACTTTAGTCTAATACAGATTCGTAAAGGGCATTACAAGAGCTATCTTGCAGATACTGCAAATAATCAAGACATAGCACACGCTCCAATCACTATAATATTTACCTCCTATGCCTGGAGAAATGCCTGGAAATATCAAGCGCGTTCCTACCGCCATTGGTTCTGGGATTCCGGTGTTATTGTTGCTAATCTGCTAGCTACTACACATGCAATAGGTATTCCTGCTCATATCATAATGGGATTTTTAGATGATAATGTAAATCAGCTGCTAAGCTTAGAAGACCACAAAGAAGCACCAATAGCAATGGCAGCTCTAGGGGCAGGACTCTCCAACGATACCTTTACTCAAAACCAGCAACAAGAGCAGATACACGAAATTTCGCATGCACCTATTCCAAAGATTCGCCCTTTATCAAAGGGAGCAGAAATAGAGTATCCAGAAGTCTGGCAATTAAATCAAGCCTCAAAACTCGGTAGCAAACAAGAAATTGAAGAGTGGATTAGCATCGGTCGTAATCATCGTCACCACCAGTTGTTATCGAAAACTTTACCTTCTTCTCACGCAACAGCTACCAGCAATGATAACCTCATTGTTACATTGAATCAATTAGAAGAAACCATTACCAATTCACTTACTCTGAGAGAAACTATTCTACAGCGTGGCTCGACTCGAAGGTTTGCAAGGACTAATATCTCTTTATCTACTCTAAAAGCTATACTCTATACTTCAACTAGAGCAATACCTATTGATATTATTGAAGACGGACATTCTCTAATTGATATCTACTTTATAGCCAATGGTATAGATGGCCTTGCTCCAGGAGGATATTTCTACAATCGAGATTCTTCCGCTACTGGTAGTCCAAATGCGTCCTTAGAGAAGATCAGGGAAATTGCAACCTCAAGAAGAGTCTCGGGTTATCTATGTTTAGGCCAATCTCTTTTTAGCGACTCGAGTGCTGTTTTCTTTTTAATGACAGATTTGCAATCTATGCTAAGATCCCTAGGTAATAGAGGTTATCGTGCCTCCCAGTTTGAAGCAGGGATTATTGCAGGCAGCATGTATCTTGCGGCTTATGCTCTTGGGATAGGCGCTTCTGGCTCTACTTTCTTTGATGATGCAGTAACAGAATTTTTTTCTCCTCATGCAAGTGACAAGAGTACCATGATTGCAATAGGTATTGGAGTTCCCGCTTACAAGGCTAGTCCAGGCAAGATATTATCACCTAGGCTAAGCAAAGAGCAGCTTTTGACACAAGATTTTACCTAGTTAAACATACAGTAGAGGGATGGTCGGATTTATTCTCAAGTAAAGAAGAGGAAGAGATGGTTATTAAAACCTGAATTCAAAAAGCATTAGTTCTGTCATTTGTTGATTTGTTGTAGTCATAATCTTTAATCTCTGGGAAATATAATATTGCGACTCCACTGCTAAGCACACTAATTGCATGAGAGTTCTAGTAACTATTAGCAGGGCCAATGGGCTTGGGCTTTTAATTATGAGCCCCTTATCTCCAGCGGCTGTAGCCAAGATAGCTGTCATCAAGGATGCCACAAAGCATTTCAAAGAACCGGACATCTTGTCATAAAATTGTATAATTCCGCCAAGATTGAAAACAGTATTCTTTTTATAAGCTCTTAACTTGTGACGGAGTCCTCTACCCTTATCGCTACCAATATTATTATCAATTGGTATTATAGAACGAGTATAGAGTAATATTTCGAAGGAGCAATATGGAATTTTGAGTGAATTGAACAAGAAAGAAATCATTGCAAATAAAGCAAATACAGATTACCCCATCAGCGAAATCATAGCTAAAAGGTGGAGCGCTAGGGCATTTTCTACCCGGTCTGTAGAAAATTCGAAGTTGTTATCTGTTCTTGAGGCCGCTAGATGGGCTCCCTCTTCGCGTAACGAACAGCCATGGCGATACATTGTTTTTACAAATGAGAACCCTGAAATGCTAAAGAAAGCACAATCAGTTCTAAAGGAGATAAATGATTATGCAAAGAGGGCCCCAGTCCTCATTTGCGCAATAGCAAAGAAAACATATTCTGAAAATGGAAATCCAAACGGGCTTTATTTTCATGATTTAGGAGCAGCAAATGAGAATATGTTTCTTGAAGCGTTTAATCAAGAACTAATAATGCACGAAATAAGTGGCTTTGACGTACAAAAAGCTAGAGAGATTTTTAATGTGTCTGAAGACTATGAGGTAGGTATTATGATTGCAATAGGATATCAAGACATCTATCACGTGTTACCTAAGAGACTCAGAGAGAAAGCTTTTACACCAAGGGTAAGAAAACCGTTATCTGAAATTGCCTTTATTGAAAAGATGGGTAATGGAATAAAATTGATCGATAAAGACATCTATATGTTGGTTTCCGGTAATTGAGGTTCTTTCATACTCTTTGATCTGTGGCTACCTTAAGGAAACTGGGAGCATTTATGAAATTCTTGAAGCTGCTTGATTTGATAGTTATATATACACATTATCTGCCTTTTTATTAAAAGAGAGAATTTATAGGAAAACACAACATTCGAGGGAGGTCGGCAGACTGAGTGGGAGCAGGATTAATCAAAGATCTAAATCCAATTATGTCAAATAGTATCTCCTCAAATAGCTTTTTCTCCCCCATTTTGAGGTGTATTGCGTTGTGAAATCGCGGTTGTGCCTCTTATTAGACCTTCTCTGGTGGGATTCCTGGTTCATTTAGGGTTTACAAATAAATGGAAAGATAACTTTCGATAATTCATACAAAATTATTAATTCACAGTTTATTTTTTAATTGGGATTCTTTTACTTCCTGTTGCCAGTTATGCGTAAGGATGACATCGACTGTTTTGGTTTTGAACTTTTTATTATTATCTAGACATGATCTATTGTTTAAAATAAATGCATATGCATCGCTTACTGAAGGTCTAAACACATCGTTAATTTTTTGTCCATTATTACTATAATGCATCTTTATGTTCTTGGGACTACCGCTAGCATCACTATTATTGTTTTTCCATACTGAAACGTCTCTTCTACTAATTATTAAAACGTCAATTTCGTCTCCATTGTCAGAACTCTTTACCTCTATGTCAAAAGACAATTTGTAATCAAACATCAGTATTAGGTTTACCCCGAAATACAATATCTCGTACCCATGCGTGTCTCCCGGAGGTATGTTAAACTCATTGATATTTCTCACCACATGAGGAAGAACTTTAACCACGACCTTACCCTTACCCTGTTTTAGGGGTTCGGAATGGTATAGAAGGTTTGTGTATATCTCTGCAAGTTGCTAAACATTAAAATTTTCCACAAAAAAAGGACGAGTATATGATCCAACTTAAATTCACACACAGGCTGATTGGTTCTCAATTCTTTTATAAAGTATATAGAGTGTTCTATCAAACATCTAATTCAATTATCAAGGTTTAGGAAGAACAACTATTCATATTACTTTCTTCTTATATAGCCAAGGCTTCAACAACCTTGTGACAGATGGCATTATCAAGTATGTCATAAGAAGGACGGTGATGATTACACCTAGAAGATCGCTCAATAGTAATGGAAGGGATCCTGTCAACTGCCTTATCGGAGGAATCAAGGTGTGTAACAGCACGAAAAGAATGCTAACTGTAACCATCACCATTTTGTAGCGGGGAGGTACGTTCACTGTCGAAATGACATCATCATCATTGTTTACTTTATGTTTGGCCCGATGTGGTGATTGAGGAGTAAACCAGAATTCTAAGCCGGTAACCTTCTGCACTTTATCTTCTCCCTCAACTACGTCGTTGCTTTTTTCCAACCAATGCTTTCTTTCCTGAGATTTTTCCCATTTCAACAAATTATCAAGGGTATTGAAACGGAAAATTATGACATATTCTGGCCTAGACTGATCTACTGGCCTAATGACGTTCACGCCAAGGTGGCCCTCAAACTTCAAAGACTCATGTATAATTCCATCCATCCAATCCTCAAAATCCTTTATTCTGCCTTTTTTGGCAATCCTAGTCACGATTACGGTGATAGGTCCCTCCGTTTGATCGTGAGCGAAGTTCATTGTATATTAACACTCCACTACAAATACCACACCATCTGATAACTAATAGCTTTGCAGAGTATCTTAGATTATTACCGACCACAAGCTGAGCTTGCCATACATATGACGAAAGGTTTACGAAGCTTGACTAAGACAGCGGTTCTCAAGCAAGGCTTTTTATTTCGATATTGTAAACTGTCTAGTAGGAGACTCAACTTTGAGGTGCTGCCTAAGTGGCTAGGCCACAAAAGCCCGACCTGAAGACTATTGAACCTTATGATGTTTCTTTCGCCGAAATTCAAGCTGATGAGAAATGGACAGAGACAGTTCAAAAGGTTGCAACCGCTATTAATGTACAGTTTAGTGAAGCTTCTAACCAACTTCCATTTGTTCCCTTCAAGGAATTTCAAATCTTGCTTAGGGAGGAAAAAGTCTTTCTTTTTGGCCCAAGTGTATGTGGAAAATCTCGAACTATAATCGAGCTTCTTCGGAATAAGAATGCAAGTTATGAGAGAATCTTTGTAATTAACCCCTCTAACCCTGCGCGATTGGATTCTGGCAGAGAGAACATCTCTACACTTTCAGAACAGTTTGGACGAAACGGCCTCGTGATTTGGGATAACTTCCCAGAAGGTTTGGTCGAGGGATCTCGAAAATGCATTTGGAGCTTTGGAAATAGTAAATTCGAGGTCCGTTCAGAATTTGTATATCGCACTCAAACCGACATATTTGGAAATGTATCGTGGGTTGGCGCTTGAAAAAGAGAGAGTTGAGCAGTAATTGATGCACCATAGCGATAGCGATGATGACCATGGTGACGACGACCGCATCAGATTTGCCGAGTTCCCTCTAGTAGGGTTATCCACACGAGCAAGGACTAACTGGAATGTTGGAAGGGGGGAGATTTCCTTTTCAGGGGAAGTGCAAAACTACTGCGTGTGCTTTATTGACGTTATAGGTTCTACGAAAATATCATCTGATCTTACACCTAATCAATTAAGCAGATATTATGAGCTTTTTCTAAACGCAATCGCTCTTATCGCAAGGAATTTTGGTGCAAAGATAGTAAAGAACGCAGGTGACGCACTAATCTTTTACTTTAGCGATACTAGTGATCCAAACAAAGTAATGAAATTTAAGAATGTGCTGGATTGCGGCCTCACGATGGGAATAGCAAGCACTACGCTCAACGCTAAAATGCTCATTGAAAAGTTGCCTCCAATTCAATATAGAATAAGCGCAGACTACGGCGAGGTTTCAGTTGCAAGATCCACATCGTCTCAGAGCGAAGACCTCTTTGGCTCTGCAATGAACATATGTGCAAAAATAAACTCCAAAGCTAGACCAAACGGGCTAGTTATTGGCGAGACTCTATTTGACATAGTAAAGGGATTAGATGAGTACACGTTTGTACCTTCCAGTGAGAGACTAATTGGTGTGAAAGGCGATTATGGAGTATATCATGTTGATCAAAAAGAAAAAAGAAGCGTTCTTAACCCATTTGATACAAGACCGATGGATTATTAATTGCCTACCTTATTCCTTGAATCTTGCTTAACTTTAATCAAAGGCTTTGTCTCTCCTTTAAGGCGTGCATCCGACCAGCCTAAATAGAGAGGGATTTGACAAATGGAGCCTGCAGTTTCTCTCCGAAGCCTGATCATTCACCCCCTTTTTTAGAATTTTCTTTTTGAATCTGCTATACCGTCTGTTCACAATATTTGGATGACAAAATGAAGTCACTTTTAGTTTCATTCAGTTAAATTGCTTTTAATCTATGTAGGTGAATATAAGGTATTATGGCGGACATACAAAAAGAAATTAAAAACGCAGGACAAAATCTAGAAGCAAAAGCGCAGACAGCCAAAGACCATGCAGAAGGCAAACCAAGCTCTGAAACCCTAAATAGGACAAAGGTAAAGGCAGACGATGCAGCGCAAGATCTGAAAAGAGATCTCTAATCTTTTTGTTTTCTTATCTTTGATAGAATTTTTGAAAGTATATTATGTTTACAGCAAGTTAGATAATATGCATCTTTAATTTCGTCTCTTAATGTTAGTACTTGAAAAGCTGTTAAAGATTTCGTTGATGGGTTGCAATATCAAATGATTTCAACCTCCACAAGAACCTGCAGTAATCGGGAAAATTTAAGTGATTTTGCAAACTCGCTCAAACTTGCATTTGCTTAATTAAGTCTTTTTAGATCCTTGTAAATTCCTTCTCATCAATACTCCTGTAGCCTAGGAGGCGCAAATATTTGGATCAACTGGTGTGAAGCACCGATGGAGATCAACTCCTTCCTTCGTTGGCAGACAACTGATTACATTCACTGCATTTTATGCCATGGTTTTTTTGAAAGAATGCGCGAAAAGGACCGACGTCGTAGCCCACCCAAAGGTCTCTGTGCTTTTGGAAGCTCTAAAAGTGCAGCTTTCAGAGTCCCACTTTTTAAGGAAGCTAAGAACTTACTGGTAACATCCGGCTATTTGCTAATTATAGTTGACACACATGGGGCTCCTGAGGATCCGAGAGAAGCCTTCAGAATTGACTCGCAATCTACTTCACAGTGAGCATTCAAGATTTGGATAAAAATGCAGTTGAATCTGAACGCCAATTTCATCAGTTACCATTGAATTCTAGATAATTCAGTAAGATAAATGAAAAATTGGATAGAGGACGGGGACCTCTAAATCCTGTATATTGGAGTTGTGACCATGCATCAGTCAGAGCTTCTGGGAGTACATTTGCAATAGAAAAGAAAGAAGAGGCAAATCAAAAGAGCAATTCTATGAGTTGACGGTGATACTGTCACCATCACCTAATGTCGTAGTATATGGCTGAATGTCTGTATTGTATGAGTTCGGTTCATCTTCTCCATCATCTGCTCCATCTGTTACTTCAATAGTTCCTGAACCTACAATTTCTACATGATTCTCTATTACCGTGTCCGTCGTAGTATCTGCAGCTGTACTATCTTCTCCTCCCCCTGAGATCAAGGCATCATCAAATTCTTGTCCTCTTATCATAATATTTGAATTTGCAGCTAAATAGTATTCGCTTGATTCTATATCAGAGAATGTGCTATTTTCTACAATATTGTTTTGGCTTCTTGTTGCTCTAATGCCGTTATCAGAGTTAGATATAACATTGTCGTAGACTATGTTACCCTCTGTAATACCATCATCTACAATGCTAGGATTAAACAAAAGTATTCCTTCTTCAGTTGCTCCTTCAATTGTATTGTTGTAGATCTGGTTATTTGGTGATTCTGATATCAGAATTCCACTACTTGAATTATCGACATGATTATTCCTTACAATTGAATAACTCATGTTTCTTGACAAGAATATTCCAGCGTTTGAATTGTGCTCTGCCACATTTCCCTCGATGAGAATATTATAGCAATCATCTGAGCAGATTACCCCTATTGGATTGTCATGAAGCCAATTATTTGTAATGTTCATATTATGAGTTGCAGTATGAGGGTCTAAAGCGTACTTGATATTGCTATAATACTCATTACCGTCAACTACTATGTTGTACGCTTCTTTAGAGTAAAATGCCATCCACATATCATGAAACTTACTACCTCTTATCTCCATGTCATGGGAGGGTCCTCCACCTCCAAAAAGGTCAAACCCTCTTCTTCCAGGTTCAACCCCCCCTAGGTATCCAAATTCTGAATTTATTATTTGAGAACCTTCACTTGCAGCAAACTGTATGTATCCTCTAGGAATGGTGGCATTCATATCTTGTTGGATTACGTCGTCATCAGAAACATCCCAAGATGTTACTTTCACTCCATTTATCACTATCTTTCCATAAACTATTATTCCATTTGCACCAGCAATCTTTAGGTATTGCAAATTATCAATACCATTTGAAGTCATTTCAAAGGTGACACCATCTGCTACTTCCAGATTAGCTTTTAGAATGTATTGGCCATCTTGTTCTTGCTCAAGTA
>JBKPNF010000251.1:0-22147 GCA_046732455.1 Thermoproteota archaeon
ATACACGCTAGACTGTTATTTGCTAGTGTATATTAATGTCAGCCCTTGACTGGCTCAAAGTAGTAGTACGGAGTACCGTCTGGCGCCAAGCCGCACCTCACCATTTTCACCTTTATACCCTCTTTCATTTCGACAGTATCAAACGATCCTATTAGCTTGATCCCTGACATTTCAACAATGCCATAGTAACCTTCCCTATCTTTTAGGTATGACCGGGTGAAGAGTACCAAAGTTCCAGTCGTATCGATAACTTGAAATGACGTCTTTGAATGACATTGAGGGCAATGATGTGAAGGCGGCCATACCTTAGCCTTACAAGAAGTACATATAGGCAGCCGGAATTGTCCTTTTTTTAAGTGTTCGATGAACCCCTGCAATAGATCACACACCCATGACAATTACTGATGCAGACGACCCCGCTGCCGCTAAGTTATGAACAAGCCCCGTTTTGCAGCCACCTACTTGTCTGCTTCCTGCTTTTCCAGCAAGCTGAGATGCAATTTCGGCAACCTGGGCTACTCCAGTAGCTCCAACTGGATGGCCGCATCCGATTATGCCACCTCTTGGGTTTATTGCTATTTCCTGCTGGTTGACGAATTTGCCTCCTTCTCCTTTCTTTGCAAATCCAAGGTCTTCATATGCCAGGATTTCAAGAATTGTAAATGCATCGTGTACTTCCATTACATCTATCTGAGATTGGTTTGTATGAGACATTTCAAAAGCCATCTGAGCGGCGCGTTTAGCCGCCTCAATTGTTGTGAGGTCGTTTGTCGCTTTTGCAAAGCTAGCTGAGTTTGTTTGCTGTCCTATTCCCTTAACGAACACAGGGTTATCAAAGCTGCGTGCCTTTTTTTCAGATACTAGAAGTATTGCGGATGCACCATCGCATGGGGCAGAGCAGTCGAGTAGCTTTATGGGATATGCAATCTTTTTGGAATTCATAACCTCTTCCAATGAAACTTCATTTGTAAAAAGAGCTTGAGGATTTTTGGTAGCATTTTTGTGGTTCTTGACAGAGACCATAGCCATCTGTTCTTCAGTCGTGCCGTATTTTTTCATATGCGCTTTTGCATATATTGCAGCCCAGTGCACAGGAAATATGAACGATCCCCGAGTAACATCCCATAACAGCTTGTTACCAGGGCTGTCTGCCTTTTCTGCCCCAATCACAAGCGCAATGTCACATAGACCAGATGCAATCATTGCAAACGCAGAAGCCACAGCATTGGTGCCTGAATTGCAGAGATTGTCTATGCGATGTGAGATCCTGGGGTTTATACCAAGCATTTCCGATATTATTGCAGAGGTGTACTGGTCAGCTGCACATGTAGAAAACAAGACAGCATCAATTTCTTTAGGAGAAATGCCATTTTCCCTTATTAGCCTTATTGAAGGCTCGCAGGCAAGCTCAAACAAAGATATCCTTGAGCCTTTCTTAAACGTGGACGTCGCCCATGAGGAGACCGCTACCTTGCGCATTTTAGAAGGTTGATAGCACCTCCTTAAATGAGCTTTCTGACTCACCAACAGGGTTAAATTGTATAATGGGAAGTGTAATCCCTGACGAGACAAATTTTGAAAGTGATTTCCTACAATCTTCGCTACTCCCTGAAATTACAAGCGAGCTGAGCATCCTGTCAGAAACAAATTTTGCTGCACTGTCTGTACCCACCTTTCTATACTCCGAAGTTATCTTCTCAACTTCCATCTTGAAGCCATTTTCTGCAAGAAACGAGCTATAGTACTTTCCAACTGCAATATAAAACGCAAGAGTTATTGCTGCGCGTTCTCTAGCTTTTTCTGGCTCCTTGTTTGACACGGCGCATATAAATGAGCACGCAATTTCAAAGGTTCTCCCTTTCGTCGCCTGCTTTAGTTCCGCTGTAGTCTTCTTCAATTCTTCAATCGGCCTCAAATACAATAATACACCATCTGCCAGCTTCGATGCCACAGCCATCATCTTTTTGTTAACAGCTGCCATAAAAATTGGGATATGAGTCCTTTGGGGTCGATGCAATATCTTGAAATTATTTATCTTAAAAAATTGGCCATTATATTCTACCTTTTCACCTTTCGTCATGAGCCTCAGGCATTCTATGTATTCTTTCATACGGCTGGCAGGCCTAGTGAACTTGAGACCATGCCAGTTTTCAACAATAGCTGCTGTGCTTGCGCCAAGTCCAATTATTGTCCTGTTATTAGAAAGCATATCAAGGGTGGTTGCTGCCATGGCTACAGTCGCTGGGGTCCTTGAATAAATGCTGAGTATCGACGTCCCCAGCCGTACTTTTTTGGTTATCTGAGATATAGCCCCAAGGGTTGCAAATGATTCTCTGCCCCAAGATTCTGGAACCCATATTGAATTGACGCTTTCTTGCTTATCCGCCATATTGGCGCAGAGAAGAACCTCACTCGTCGACAGCAAAGGACCGAGACTATAACCTACCTTTTCTCGACTCATGAGAGTTTTCCTTCCATTATCTCATTGGATGCTTCTTCGATGTCCTTGTGGGAATCTATTGACCGCCAGAAAACATTGCTGTATTTGAAAGCCTCGAGCTTTCCTTCTTTTGCCAGAGCAGGCAGAGCAGTAACCTCCATGTTGCCTTTTTGAGGAAGATATGCAAATACTTGTTGAGTAAAGCGATACATCCCAGCGTTAATCCACATATCAGGGATTTCTGGCTTTTCGATAAATCCACGCACCCTTGAATTCTCACCAAGTTCAACGACTCCAAATGGACTACGGAGAGGAACGACGGCAAGGGCATTCGAATTTGCAAAATTCAATCTGTTAGGATCAAGCTCCGTGAGAACATCTCCATTTAATACGAGGAATGAATCTTGACCGGAAAGAAGTTCTCTAGCATTCAAAAGCGCACCTCCGGTTCCTAGTGGAGTTTCCTCAAATGAATATTCGACTTTGGAGTCAAATCTCGAGCCACTGCCGATATGGTCAATTATCTGCTCTTTCATATGTCCGACGCACAGCACAAACTCTTTGATGCCAAATTTCCTAAGCCATCTTACCTGCCATTCGATTATTGGGACATTAAAGACTTCTATCATTGGCTTGGGTCTTGCGTCGGTAAGGGGCTTTAGCCTTTTTCCAAAACCCCCAGCAAGGATTGCGGTCTTCATGATATCAATAAGCATGCTAAGATCGTATAAAATCTTACCAGCCTGAACACATGCAGGTCCGATCAATTATTCCCTTCTTGCTTCATGTTTCGCAAAGATCCGATGCCTCAGCCAATTTAGGCTGCCTGACCCTCTCTCACGGACCATTGTCGTTAGCAAATTTTACCTTAGTGGTTGGTCATGCTTCAAGCCTAGGACCGATACACTGTTTCATTTCTGAGCGGGTTCTTTTCTGCGGGTAGCGACTACTTTTTTATCTATTACTCTCTTCCATGCCCCAAGTCCGATCAGTATTGCCCCCATTACAATTGTGGAGCCAATAGTACGTAATGTGCTTGAGGAATCCCCTGATGCAAGCGCACCTTGTGCAACAAGCACAATCATTCCTGCAACGATGAGGCTCCCATTTACAAACAGCAGCGCAGAAATAATAGGTGCATATTCTTTACGAGCGATCACGAAGGCAATTATCGACATTATGACTGCACCCCCGCCTAAGGCTCCTCCCCTAATCGCCTCGTCAATTGGCAAGAAACCTTGTCCGTTAGGGGAGTACGATGCAGTTGCAACATCTGCACCATAGACTATCAGAAGTATCAGCGAGGCAATGAGGAGACCTGTGCCTATTCCCCTAGCCATATAATTAATAGTCATGAGAGATTTAATAAACGTAGCTTGTATGCAGTAACTGTGAAGGCAGAAATCAAAGACGTTCTATATTCTACTATAGGCAGAATCGGCAAAGAAAAAATCCGTATGGAAATTACAGCCGAGATTGAAAAGTCGGAAGCATACTGTAACGAAATTCTTGAGAAGTGTAAAAGTAAGCTGGATCAGGAAATAGATGACGAATCCTTGGCGGCGCTATGTGAGGCGTTACTACATTTTATGCTGACGGCCTCTTTGCTTCCTTCTGAGAGAAAGGTCAGTTGGAACGGCTCAGAACTGGACGTAGTTGTTCCTTCACTAAAGATGCTGAGCAAAAGCCCGGAGAAGTCACTTGTCATCCAAATAATAAAGAGAAACTCGGACCTCGCAAAGATAAAGGATGCCGAATCTGTGCAGCCTCACGATGCAAATATATGGATTGTCTCAGCAAAGCGACTAGACGTCAGTAATAAAAATTACTACGTCGGTTCAACTGAGTTTCCTTATTCAAAGATGATATTAGATATCCATGCGTTTCTCCTTCGTAAAGGAGATCGTGGTCTCAAGCTGTTACTTGGACAATAATTCGTCCAGGTCTAAATCATGTTCGAGCACCCTGCCAATAGCAGAATAACTTACGTCTTGTGAGAAAGGAATTATGGCTAGCACTCTCACGTGTGTCAGCCTACCAATAACTTCTGCTGTCTTTAGTTCTACCCTAGTGGGTTTTTTTGAAATTTTATTCAAGATTATTCCCCTAATTCTGAGTCCAAACTTTTCACAGGCCATTACTGTGAGCAAAGTGTGATTGAGGGTCCCAAGCTTGGTTGTCGCGACAATAATTACAGGCAGGTCCACCCGCTTTGCAAAACCTGCGATGGATTCAGTTTCAGTCAAGGGTACCATGACTCCACCGATGCCTTCGGCAATTAGAAAATCGTATTTTTTGCCAAGGTTTTTCAATGCTTGTACAGCTTTTGGGATATTGACTGGAGTCTCATGGTTTAGCTCCGAAGCCATTAAGGGTGACGCTGCTATTGAGTAAAAAAAAGGGTTCAATCTGCAGTCCGGATCCTTTGCGCCAGATGCCTCGGCAAGTATTGCGGTATCTTGAGATCTATATTTTGTTGAAAAAACTCTGTTTGCAGTTGCAAAAGGCTTCATGACGCCCACATCTACCTTTCGCTTCCTTAGAGCCCACGCTAGGCCCGCGGCTACTAATGTCTTGCCGACTCCTGTGCTCGTCCCTGTTATGAAGATGCCATGCATGGAAATATTATTAGAGCTGCAGATAAAGATGCATTTAACTGAATTGAATCTGCAAAATGCTGACAAGGAGTTTGTATGGCATCCATATACCCAGATGAGAGATTGGGTAAAATGGAAAAACAGGGTAATCGTAAAAGGAGACGGATTTTATCTAGTTGACAGCCAAGGAAAAAAATACCTCGATGGTACTGCAAGCATGTGGTGTAACGTCTGGGGCCACTCCCAGAACGAAGTAGTTCAGGCGATGATAGACCAGCTAAAAAGCATCCCGCATTCTACTCTTTTTGGTATAGCCAATGCTCCCTCCACAAAGCTTTCAGAAAGACTGGTTCGGATGGCAAGGGGAATGCATAAAGTGTTCTATACTGACAATGGCTCCACTGCAGTTGAGGTTGCAATGAAAATGGCTCGCCAATACTGGTATAATAAAGGGAAAGACAAAAAAAGGGAGTTCATCTCACTGGAGCACGCATATCATGGTGACACGATCGGTGCGATGTCTGCTGGTTATATCGAGAAGTTTTTCAAAGCATATCGACCGCTCTTGTTGAATGTGCACAGGGTTCCAAGCCCTGTACTCTATGGGAGTGAGTTTACACATGAAACCGATCTAGTAGAATCTTGTCTTGAAAAGACTGAGATCACTCTTAAAAGACATAAGGATAGGATCGCCGCGCTCATTATGGAAAGCGGGGCTCAGATCGCAGGAGGAGCAATTATTTTTCCTGCAGGATACCAGAAAAAGGTTGCAACCCTATGTAGAGATCATGACATCTTGTTGATTCTAGATGAGATTGCAACTGGGTTTGGCAGGCTTGGAAATGTCATAGAATACCTTGCACAGAGGTCACAACCAGACATTGTATGCTTCGGAAAAGCCTTGACTGGGGGCTACTTCCCGCTGGCAGCGACTCTTGCTACGCCTCGTATATTTGAAGCTTTTCTGGGAGAATATCGTTACAACAAGCACCTATATCATGGCCACACTTTCACGGGTCATCCTGTAGGCTGTGCTGCGGCTCTAGCGAACCTTGAGAAGTACAGAAAGCATGATCTTACGCAGCAAATCAAAATGAGCGCCCAATACATAGCATCGCGACTGCCTGAATTTTCGAAATCTCCGATAGTAGCCGACATCCGACACAAGGGACTGCTTGCTGGGATTGAGCTGGCAAAGAAGAACAAACCCATTGTCATCTTGAAAAATAAAGAGCGAATAAATTATTTTATAACGCAACAGGCCCTAAAGATGGGCGTCCACCTGAGGTCGCTTGGCAACATCATGCTGTTAATTCCACCTCTTGGTATTGGAAAGGTAGACCTCGAGATCCTGTTAGATGTACAGCTGAAATTGTTGAGGAAGATTGAGAGACTATCTTAGCTCCCTTAATTTCTTGTAAAGCGTAGCTTTTGATATGCCGAGGCTCTTCGCTATTCTTGTTTTAGAGCGATTTTCTGCAAGCAATGTGATGAGCTCATTTTTGTCAATTATCTTTTGAGGGCGACCGATTCCTTTTCCCGCCGCTTTGGCTCTTTCCATGCCATCCTTTGTCCTCTGGACTAAGAGCTCACGTTCTCTCTCTGCAGCCCATGTCAGGATGCCAATCATCAATTTTCTAATACTGGATTCCGTTGTTTGAAGAAATGATTCTTTTGGCGAGCATGAAATCAAGGCGGTGTAGTGCTCTACCGCCTTTATCGCATCTAACGTATCCCAGAAAGTTCTCCCGACGCGGGATAATTCATAAACTAAAATGGCATCTACTCGTGTCATTTTTACCAGCTCAAGCATTTCTTGAAAACCGCGCCTTTGGGTAGCTGGAATCTTACCGCTGATAGCAGGATCTTCAAAAGAGTCCAAAATTAGGTATTCGTTTCGCTCTGCCCATTTTTGGAGCGATAGTTTCTGATTCTGCACAGTCTGTTCTTCTGTGCTTACACGGAGATATGCAAAGGCATATTTCATATTCACTTCTTGGTAGTCCAATATAATTAGCTGGTTGTCAAGAAAAGTGTTCAAAAAGGGTTACACAAATAAATGGACAGCTTGGTTGCAAGCTACGTAAAACATGGGTAAAAATGAGTAAAAAAAGGGTACTCATTTTTGTCCCGTTTAGAAAACGTTCCATTTTTGAACTGTATCATGTAAAGCGGTTTGGTGACGAAAATCGTCTTCTCTAATTTCGACACCTGGCGACCCGTGATCTATCAATAATACCGGTTTTTTGATTGTCCGGACCCCCGATTCTGGCCTAGTTTTGGGCAAAGGGATGCTACTTATCCGGGGCATATTTGGGGCCTTTCATTTCTAATGAAGACAGCTTAATTTCTAGAAGATTCTTAGCTTCATAACGCCAAATGACTGCCAAATGACTACGGTGATTTGGTTTAAGGCTACTATACATGTCCAGAATAATAGAACAAAATATAGATTGGTTGCTAGACGCACGACCGCGGAGTGTTTGAGGTATGCCAACAGTATGATCACGGTGTTTTCCTGTCTATTTCCAGCTGCTGATAAAAGTCGGATACCTTTAGGGCAGATCCCGTCTGCCATGCAGCTATAATTATTGGGGTGCTTTCTTAAGGGCATTTATAAATATTTCTAAATTCGAATTTAGAAACATCTGCTCTAGACATAGGGCCTCGAACCAAAATTTTTAATTACCGGGTTTAACTTGCCGAGAGCATGACGGATAGAGCGTTCATTCATAGTTGCATGCAAAAAGTCCTTGATGGTGGCTCAATTACCTTCAAAGAGGCCGAACGTCTGCATGGCACTGATGATGTCATGATGCTTGCCGATTCTGCCAACACTATCACTATGACCTTTAATGGTGATAAAGTAGATGTTGAAGCCTTAGTGAATGCAAAATCTGGCCGGTGTCCGGAGGACTGTTCATTTTGTGCACAGTCGTCATTCTACAATACTGGTATCAAGAAATATCCGTTATTATCGAAAGAAGAGCTGGTTGAAAAGGCAGTGAAGGCTAAGCAAGAGGGGGCTTCGAGTTTCTGTTTAGTGTGTGCTTATAGGGGTCCGCCTGAGAAGGAGTTTCAACAGATCTGTGAAGCAATAAAAGAGATCAGATCCAACGTAGAGATCGAAGTCAATGTCTCTCTAGGGTTTGTAACTCTCTCTATGGCACGCAAGCTAAAGAAGCTTGGCGTTAAGCGTTACAATCATAACTTAGAAGCTGCAGAGAGCTATTTCTCGAAAATATGCAATACACACCACTTCTCTGACAGAGTGAACACCGCAAAGATTATCAAGAAGGCGGGGTTGGAGCTGTGCTCTGGGGGCATCATAGGCATGGGTGAAAGCTCCAAGCAGAGACTAGAACTTGCCTTCTCTCTTGCTACACTCAGCCCTGAAGAGGTTCCAGTCAATATTTTGATTGGCAGAGAAGGGACTCCGCTGGCGAAGCTTAAGTCAATAGACGCGCTCGAAGCGATTAAGACAATTGCGGTATGGCGCTTTATAATGCCCAAAACCATTCTCAAGATAGCGGGAGGCAGGGAAGTTCACCTCAAGAACAAGGACAGGCTCGCTCTCAAAGCAGGAGCAAACGGTATTATCACCGGCGGCTATCTCACTACTGGCGGAAACACGGTCAATAAGGATATTGCGATGATAAAAGAAATTGGTCTCAAATCATAAGACCGCATTCATTAGGGATCAGCTTGATCTTCTTGAAAAGACCGGCTTATATCGCCATCTGAGAACCCTCGTCGCTGATGGTGCGACAGCCAAAGTGGACGGCAAAAGGGTCATTAACCTTTCTTCCAATGACTATCTTGGGCTTTCCCAAAACAAGCATATAGTCGAGAAAACTGTTACGGCACTGGAGCAGGTATCACAGTGTAGTTCAAGGTTAATCGCAGGTAATCATCCAAAAATTATTGAGCTTGAAGACTTGCTGGCAGAGCACCGAAGGAAAGAATCGGCCTTAGTATATCCTACTGGCTACGCTGCAAACTTGGGCGTAGTAATGACAATTGCCAATAAGAACTCGACAATATTTAGCGATGAGCTGAACCATGCTAGTGTAGTCGATGCTTGCAGGCTAAGCGGTGCGACAATAGACGTCTTTCGGCACAATGATACTGATCATCTGCAAAAACTAATGCGCCGGCGCCGTGGCAGAAAAATTGTGATAACCGAGGGCATCTTTAGCATGGACGGTGACATAGGAAAACTGTCAGAAATACAGAGCATAGCAGACCATTATGATGCAATCACTATCATAGACGACGCACATGGTGACTTTATCTTTGGCCCCGCATTTTCAGGGACGCCGGCAAAATTTGGGGCTAACTTTGACATCCATATCAGCAGCATGAGCAAGGGGCTGGGTTGTTTTGGAGGCTATGTAGCCACCACAATTCCCATTAGAGAACTCTTGATCAATACATCTAGGCAATTTATCTATACTTCCGCCCTTCCCGTTCATCTATGTTCTGCAGCAATTACCGCCATTCCAATAGCAAAGAGGGGACATTTGCAAAAAAAGCTTCAAGACAATATCCTCTATTTTTCGTCCGCGATGAAAAGGCTTGGATTTGAACTAGGAAACTCAGCAACCCAGATAATTCCAGTCATGATTGGTACGGAAGCACAGTCCTTAGAGTTTTCTGAGGAATTGCTAAAGGAGGGTGTATTTGCCCAAGCAATTCGGTATCCGACAGTCAAAAGGGGTCAGGCTCGCCTTAGAATTTCACTCAGCGCAGTACACCGGCAAGAACACTTGGATTATGCGGTAGATGCATTTCTAAGAGCGGCCAAAAAGACGCGCCTGTTGTAAGAATATTTCTAAACTCGAGTTTAGAAATAAAGTTTATTAAGATAAAGCCGGTACTAGGCGTGCATATGCGTGTAAGGGAATTCATGTTCAAACTAAATGTGTCAGAAGAGCAAAGTAAAGAAATTTCCCTGTACATGAAAGCACTTCCGCCAGCTGATGTTCTTTTTGGGCTCCGGTTTGCATACAACCGCCATGAGGCTGAAAGCGGCGGGTATTTGATGCCGGGACGAAAGAGTCTTGTCAAAAGAGAGACATTATCGTTGACCGAGGACCAGGCAAAATGGCGACTCGACAATTGGAAGACCATGATCAAGACTTATAGGGAAAAAGGTTATAGCTACCCCACAATATCTAGAATAAAAAAACAGGTTCAAAAAATAGCAAGCCAGAAATAAAAAAGAGAGGTAATGGGCTCGAGCTAATAGCTTGTAGCCTCTAAGTTCTTTGCAGTTAGGTTTGTAGAAGGTAGATCTGGGAACTTGTTCTTCATGTTCATTTCTACTACAGCGCTCGCTTCTTCCATTATCTGTGCAGTGTCTTCGTTTATTGTATTGAAGTTTGCGACCTCGGTGTTTGGTATCTGTCCGGAGTCTGTCATGATATTTCCAAGCAGCTCTGATATTTGTCCAAATGACTGATCTGCTTCTGGCATCATTCCCGATAGTCCGCTCTGCAATCCCTTTATCACAGACATTGCAGGGCTCAGCGTTACCACTACGTCTCCAAGCTCTGTCATTGTATTTAGTCTAAGTTGTATTTGTTCTAGCGCTAGCTTCGCTGATGTGACCATCTTGTTCATCTTTCGAATCTGTGATAACTCTCCCGATAGCACCTTTGCATGCGAAGAATCATGACTTTGCATCGCAAGAACGACACGTTTGAAAATCAGCTTATCTTTGTCTTGCATCCTCGAGGATATGGAATCCAGTCTTGCAATCTGCATATGCAACTTCTTCTGTGCTTCTTCTATCCTTGGTTTCAATGGCCCTTGCGGCTTGATGCCCTCAAGCAATTTATGACCGACACTTTCTCCCTGTGGCTTTACCCACCTGCTATCAAATGGCATTCTTATTATTATTGCACCGAGCCATCATAACGGTCGAGCATTATAATCAACGATGTAACCCGAATGTCTGTCACCGCGGTCACAGTCAAGGAGGGTTAATCAGTCTTTAGATTATGCACGATATAAAGCAGTCACGTGTAGACAGGTTTTTAAAGGCTATAGCCTGGTTACGTTTAGAAGATGATAAAGGAGAAGATAAAGGTAAACAATCGCAGCTATGATGTCACGATGAATGAACAGACTCACATGTATGCGATGCGATTGAGAAGGCTTTATCAGCAGAGCTACAGCGACATGGACAGCTTTGACGAGGTCAGCTCTGAAATCTCCAACACCGTAAGCAATTTACTTAAAAATGCGATTTCACCTGAAGTTAGAGAGGAGGATATGGATGGTATCATTCAGCAGCTACTGAAAATGTATGAGAAAACCACCAAAAAATAGCACACAGACTTCGAATAAACGTCTAAATAACAATCAGAAGTCTCAATTGATATGGGGGCACATACTGTCAAAAAATGCATCAATCCTTCATGTGGTTTGACTTATGAGATTAGTAATGATGTTTATAGATGCTCGTGTGGCTCACTTCTAGACATAAAGTATAGCGAGAAGCCAAGCCCGAATTTAATCGAAAAGTTCTATCACCGGAGAGATCACGGCGGGAATATCTACGACGAAAGTGGAGTGTGGCGCTTTCGCGAACTGATCAATTTTGCCGGGATCGACACAGAAGATTTTGAAAAATGCGCCAGTTTGCTAGTATCGCTTGACGGCTCTGAAGGCCGCCTTTCGAAGCCTTACAAGATGAGCAAGGTAGCTGACTATACAAGCATGGACCATAATTCTTTGTTTCTTCAGCCTGAAGGATACAATCCGTCAGGCTCGTTCAAGGATAATGGTATGTCGAGTGCAATGACACATGCAAAGATGCTTGGAGTAAAAAGGATAGTTTGTGCGTCCACTGGCAACACTTCAGCTTCTGCTGCAATGTATGCTGCAAACGAAAATATAGCATGTGACGTTTACATTCCGAGAGGCGAAATTGCCCCCGGCAAGCTTGGTCAGGCCTTTCAGTTTGGCGCGCAGGTAATACAAGTGCAAGGAAATTTTGATGATGCCCTTACAGCTTCGCTTAAAAATGCAAAAGAAACCGGGGGATACACTGTCAACTCAGTGAACCCATTCCGTCTCGAAGGTCAAAAGACTATCGTTTACAGAGTCCTTGAATACCTAGACTGGAACCCTCCGGATTGGATAGTGTATCCAGGTGGAGCTCTAGGTAATACATCTAGCTGCGGAAAATGCTTGCTGGAGCTCTACGAATGGGGTTGGATCAAGAAAATTCCACGGCTGGTAGTAGTGAATGCAGAAGGAGCAAACACATTATACAAACTATATAATGGATTGTTTGAGAATAAGCCTCTGAGATGGAACGGTGGCAGGCCAGACCTCGAAATTATTGATCGCTATTATGATGATGTGGACAAGAAAGGAATCAGGCCTAAGACGCATGCGACTGCAATACAGATCGGCAGACCAGCCAATATTATCAAGGCACTACGTGCACTAAACTTTACAAATGGTGTAGTCGCGGAAGTAAGCGACAAGGAAATGAGCGATGGCATGTCGATTGTTGGTTTGAACGGCTTTGATTGCGAAATGGCATCAGGGTCAGTGCCTGCCGCTGTTAGAAAGTTACGTGCAGAGGGTCTAATCAAGAAGGATGATGTGGTAGTCGGCATCCTTACCGGAAGGCAGAAGGATCCGGCGCTTGCCATAGAGTACCACATAAATGGAAACAATATGTTTGCAAGGCCCCCTACAATCCACTAAAACCCCTTTCAATGCATATATATGTCTAGCAAGAACCATTGCGGCTTTATTACTACGTCGCTCGTATTATATTGGAAAGTTCAGTACCAATAGTATTCAATTGACTTTTTTATCAGTATGATAAAAATAATACCAGATCTGTAGCAACTCAGTCAATTTTCGAAAACTATCTAATAATGATCAATTTTTCGATTTGTTCGACTGTAAAATCAAGGGACAAACATATACAGATGCTTGACCGATTGAGCAAATGGTCTAAGAGGCTGATGCCGCCTTCTTTAGGGCCGACAGTATGGCGTTTGCCTTATGCTCTGTTTCTGCCCACTCTAGCTCGGGATCAGAATCGATAACTATTCCTGCTCCAGATTCGATATATGCTTTGCTGCCATTTACAAACAGAGACCTTATCGTTATTGCAAAGTCACATGAACCGTTGAATGAAATATAGCCTACTGCGCCAGCGTATGGACCTCTGAGCGAAGGCTCAAGCTCATCGATTATCTGCATGGCGCGAACTTTGGGAGCGCCCGAGACAGTGCCAGCTGGAAAGACAGCTTTGATAGAATTGTACGAATCAAAATTTTTTTGTAATTTGCCTACAACGTGAGAGACGATATGCTGCACATGACTGAATCGCTTAACGCTCATGAAATCCCTTACCCTAACAGTGCCAAATTCACACACTCTTCCTATGTCATTTCTTGCCAAGTCGACAAGCATTGTATGTTCTGCTAGCTCTTTTTCATCCTCGAGCAAATTTTGACGTAGCTGTTCATTCTTCTTTTCATCCTGCACTACCGGCCTTGTGCCCGCGATAGGGAAGGTCTCAACATCGTTACCTGTAACGCGAATTAGCATTTCGGGGCTTGACCCTATTATACACCTGTCAGACATTTTTAGCATATACATGTATGGCGAAGGATTTACTTCTCGGAGTTTAGCATATATGGCAATCAGATTGCCCTTGACCTTAAAATCTATGCTCTTTGCAAGTACGACTTGGAAGATGTGACCATCGTATAGGTAGCGCTTGGCCTTTGTCACCATTTTTATGAACTGATTCTTCGTCACATTCCTCCTTGGTGTCGAATAGAAGAAGTGGAAATCTTTACTTTTCACTTGGGCCATCTTGTGCTCTATTTCCTCTAGCCGCGATTCGCCGAAGTAAAAATAGTAAGCCTGATTTTCTTTGTGGTTGAATAATATCCCATCGTCATAGATGCCAAATTCTAACAGTGGAAACTTGCTTGCTTTTTTCTTCTTGTTGGTTGGCAAATGCTCCCAGAATCGCATGGCATCATAAGTGATATAACCTACTGCGCCACCGACATAGCGGAATCGATGATCATCTACTTTGGGCATTAACTCGCGGAGGCTTGATAAAGGTTCTTTTGCTGACGAGCTTTGCAAAATTCTTCCATTCCTGTCTTTAACTGTGAAATTATTATTATCACATGTTATAATAAGTCCAGGATCAAAACCAATGATAGACATTTCAGCAAGCTCTTCGGGGCCGATAAGCGACTCCAAGATGAAGACCCTTTCGTAAAGAGAGTAGAGCTTCTCAAAAAGTTTAAACTGATTTTCAGTAGTGGCTAGCTTCAGTACCTGGATTGAACTGCCTCTGAGATGGCCAAAGGTAATCACTTTTGCTCATGTTCTCCTACCTATAATTGTCTCTCTTTGCAGCAGAAATAAAATTTAAACCTTTGTCACCTGATAGAGGCCATGACTGCTCCTTCCGATGCAGACTCAACCAATAATGCATATTTTGCAAGAGCACCAGTAGTATAGCGTGGCTTGACAGGCTTCCATCTCTTAAGCCTTTTTCTTAGTTCGCCTTTCGAAACGATAAGGTCTATTCTGCTTTTTTGCATGTCAATTATAATTTGATCCCCTTCCCTTACTAGAGCAATTGGTCCACCTACCATTGCTTCAGGAGCAACATGACCTATCATAAATCCCCTTGTAGCGCCCGAAAACCTCCCGTCTGTGACCATCGCGACTTTTTCTCCTAATCCCTGTCCTACTACAGCGGCTGTTACTGCCAGCATTTCGCGCATTCCTGGTCCACCTTTTGGTCCCTCATAGCGGATAACGACTATATCACCTTGTGCTATCCTGCGCTTTGATACGGCTTCAAAGGCCTCTTCTTCTGTCTCAAATACCCTCGCTCTACCAACAAATTTTTTGCTTTGTACTCCTGCAAGCTTCATTATTGCTCCTTCTGGAGCAAGTGTGCCCTTTAGTACCTTCAGCGTCCCTTCTTGTTTGATTGGGTTGTCTAGCTGTCTTATTACCCTATTGTCAGACTGGAGGTTAGACTTGACCGAGTCCAAGTCTTCCTTCATGGTCCTGCCGCTGACGGTCATGACATCGCCATTTAAGATCCCCCTTTTGAGCAGATTGTTGAGTAATACCGGTACGCCTCCGACTTTGTCTAGATCCGCCATGATATACATGCCTCCAGGCCTCATGTCGGCCATGTGAGGAGTGCGCTTGCGAATCCTTTCAAAATCTGCAAGCCTCAGTTTTACTCCCACTTCCCTCGCTATTGCAAGTAGGTGCAGCACAGCATTAGTCGAGCCGCCTATTGCATTCGCTATCATTATGGCATTTTCAAAGGCCTCAAAGGTCATGATGTCGCGCGGACGAAGGTTGCTTTCAATCAAGCTCATTATAGCCCTGCCAGCGTTGTAGCAGATTTCGAGCCGCCTTTCACTCTCTGCTGGAGCGGAAGCGCTCCCTAGGATTGACATTCCCAGTGCTTCGCTTATTGAGGCCATGGTATTTGCAGTGTACATGCCAGCGCATGATCCTGCGCTAGGACATGCGACATTTTCCAGGCTGGTGAGTTCCTGTAATGTCATCTTACCGGCGTCATATGCACCGACAGCTTCATATACATCCTGAATTGTTACCTGCTTGCCGTTCCACAAACCCGGCATGATAGTTCCACCATAAACAAATATGGAGGGCCGGTTGAGCCGGCCCATACCCATTAGTGTCCCTGGCAAGCTCTTGTCGCAGCCCGATATGCCCACCAGTCCATCGTATTGATGAGCTCTGACCATTACTTCAATAGAGTCTGCAATTATTTCCCGGCTCACAAGAGAGGCTTTCATGCCTTCATGGCCCATGGCAATGCCATCTGAAACTGCAATTGCAGTGAATTCCCTCGGCGTGCATCCTGCATCTTTTACGCCGAGTTTAGCGCTCTGGGCAAGTCGTCCAAGATGGATGTTGCAGGGTGTGGCCTCATTACATGTAGACGATACTCCTATCAGAGGTCTATCCAAATCTCGGTCTGTCAGCCCCATTGCCTTGTACATAGCCCGGTGCGGAGCCCTCGCCGGCCCCTCGAGCGACTTTCTACTCTCGAGCTTCATTATAATTATCGACACAGGTGCATATTTTAAGATTTTTTAGTTACTCCAGTGTGGCTGTTATCTTGACAGCGTCAATCCCTTCCACCTTGAAAACTGTCTCGCACATGCCGCATTCTGCGTTCCCGCTTGAAAGATCCTTGGCAAGCACCTCTTCGTTCAAGTAATCACACTTGGGGCAGCGGAAAGAGAATGACATGTCAAAGGCATCGAGCTCAAGTGTTTCTCCCATCTATGTAAAATTCCGATCTTTGGTCTATTTAAAAATTCATATACCTAATAGCAAAAAATAAACAACCAACAAATCTACATACGTGCCGACACGCATAGCATGAGCAAACCTTGCATCTTCTGCTCCATCATTACTGGACTAGAGCCCTGCGTGCAGATCCATCTAGGCGACGGCTTTCTAGCCTTTATGGATAAATATCCTATAAATCCAGGACATGCGTTAGTGATGCCTACAAAGCATTACGAAACATTGCTGCAAATGCCTCCAGGTGAGGTAGGGAGATTGTATTCTTTGGTGCCCAAAATTGCTAAGGCAATAATATCTACGGTAAAGGCTGACGGCTTTAATGTAGGGCAGAACAATGGAATAGCTGCAAACCAGATCGTCCCGCACGTACATGTTCATATTGTTCCGCGGTTTTATGACGACAGCCCGGACGGGAAATGGCCTTCCAGGAGGGTCGCCTCCCAAGAGGAAATAGTCAAAATAGCACAAAAGATCAAAGAGAAAATTTCCTAAATTCCTGCAAAGATTATTTAGAACTCTTCATATATTATCAGCTGCAGTAGCTTCCAAGGCGCTGTCGAATACTCTAGAAGAGAAATGCAGCCGATGCGAGGACTACTGCTTACGAAGGTAAGAAGAATCGGATAACTGAGATGATTTAAACCTCTGCGATCATTGCTCAGTCAAGCAAAAACTCTCATTTGATAATAGCTCCTAGGGTAATGACCGGCGAGAGATGTTGTCATATCATCTAGAATCCTATTTAGACGGACCGGTCAAACTACAACTGAAGAGGGCCTTTTTTCTTTGTCCAGTTCATAAACTCTTTTGGCATCAATCTCTAAAATTCCTTTGCTTTCTTCATATGCTCGTAAAGTTCCGCCGAATACAACCCAGCCTTTTAATGCGCAAGTAGAGATAAGGATATTCATACCACGATGGATCTATACCTTCATTGGAAATTTTGTTAGTTTTTGGATTCCATGTTCTAATAAAGATACAGTGATCGTTTTGCTGTCTAGTGATGGGTCTGTCTGGACGTATCCTCTCATGTACAACGTACGAACTATCTGCCCATCTTGCTATCCATGGAAGTGATTCTAGCCATTCCAAGAATGATGAATCCCTGAGAAACGTCTCGCCGCATTGCTTAATTGTCTTCACAAGAGCAGTGATCTCAACTAGATTCCCTCTAAGATATCTTAAAAGCTTCATTTCATGATTTGAAATGAGCGAATAGACGTAAGGAGTATTCATGGCAAACATTAGAGTCTCCTTAATTTTAGGGCCCCGATCAATAAGGTCGCCGGTCAGTATCAGAATATAACTCCGGGGCGACCAGTGAATCGCATCAAGGAGCTCCCATAACTCATCATAACAGCCATGGATACCACCTATAATTGCGACCTTCTTTACTTTGCATTGGAATCTTAGGTCGAGGATTTCGTAAATCCCTCGCGACTAAATTTCGGTGTCAATTGTTGACATGAATAGTTCTTGATAGTTAATGAACGTGAATTGCTTTGCCTTTATTAGGATAGTCCTGCTGAGGTTATAATAGAATCAGCAAATAGCCCATTATTATGTGGCAAGGAGGAACACTGTTGATGAGAATGCCGAAACTATTTGGCTGTATTGACTGTGGTCTTGATCCTGACATTCTTGCAAGATTGAGGTTGTCAATACCGGATCAAGATCAAATCGGATTCTGTGTTTTCTCCCCCCTTGACTGCGAATAGATAAGGGGATATGTCTATTCACTTTCTTTGAGCATCAGGTGACGCCTTTTCGTTATCTCGAGCTCATTTTCCTCAAGCAGATACTTGAAGTCATAGTCGTGCCGTGCACAAAGGTATAATATGAGCTTGAAAGCGTTCAGATCTGCAGGGGAGTCGCGTTCTAGCGTGACCTGTTTTTCTCCTGAGCCGATACTCAACGCATTGATATCACTTTCCTTGATGACGACGTAGACGGATGCGCGCTCAAAGCAAGCAGCAACTTGGCATGCTGGACGCTGCAATGGTAGTCTAAGACCCTCGCCATTATCGGTTAGCATATTTGTACTACAATATTTCAAAGTTTGATATTTACAGGTTATTTCTGTCTGTAACGAATTGTTTTTAGTAATAAAAAATTGGATCTGTTTTAGCGTAAAGTCTACGAATCCATTTAATATTGCGACGTAGAAGCAGACAAACTAATCGGGAATAAGAATATAAGGCAATTCTGTACTAGGTTTCTATATTTATTGAATGCCTTTATACTCCACACTAATTAGCAGGACCAACCTCCTTTCACGAATCATCATAGGGGCAATACTTACTTTATTGCACGCCTAGAAGCTTCCTCATGGCATTAGACCTGCTGCTCAACAAAAAATTTGTGCCTTTTGATCACAAAATGTCAGCACGTCGCTTGGCGTTCACCCGCCTTAGAAAACAAGATGAAATGAGTGCTTTTTGCCTTCAGGGAGACGATGGACCAATACCTCAACACAAGTTATCTTAACAGGACAAGGTTCTTTGCAACGTCTTCATTGGAAGCTCACGTGTCGGCGTTATCATTATTGCTGTAGTTAACTACTCCGCTCATCCTTAGACTCTTTTGCAAAACCGTAGAAAAGGTGTACATAAGTTCACAAGTTATTCTTTGCTAAGTCAGCTCTTGAAGATCTGGACTGTGTTGGCTAATTACCTTGAATGCACCGCGCATATAGCCTCTGGCAATAGTCCAGATGGGTTGTGATGACGTCCAAATGCAACCTAGCACCTTGCAATCGTGGCATCTTCTAGCAATGTCCCACTCGGGAGCGCTCCAAATTTCATCTATGCTTTTCTCAAGCAGGCTATATGTGTTCTTGGGAGAGTTAAACTTCCAACAGGGTACTATAACAGTGCCGTTACCATTAACAAAGATGCTCTTCCAGACCCCGCATTCATCAAAGAACGTCCGGCCATGCTCTAGTATCTGTTCAAAATATTCCGGGGGTATCAGCATTGGAAGTGAGCCGGGTTTTTTCATGTATTTGAGAACACTTCTGCAGACCTCGACCATGGATTCCCTGTCAGGAAGCAGGGAATACTCAACATCAGATCTGTCTTCAACAAATGTAAGAGATATTGCAGTTGCACCAAGCTCCTTGGCCCTTTCAAAGTAAGTCTGATCAACAAACTCCTGTGTATTGAATTTCGTTATCACGCTGTTAAAGTAGTGAGGTACTTCATGCTTTGTAAGCAAGTGCACGTTATCAATCACCCTGCGGAACACCAGCGGCGATACTCCTCGCACCTTGCAGTATGGCTCTTCGTAAGTGGAATCGATGCTGCATGTTACAAATTGAATGTATTTTCTCAGATTAACCATGTCGATCGTGTGCAGAAGCGAGCAGTTAGTGATGAGAGTTATCGGCATCTTTATGTCATGTAGATATTTAACAAGCTCCAGGAAGTCTGGTCTGCTTGTGGGCTCCCCACCTTCTATTATGCACCATACGCAATATTTCGACACCTTATCAAAGACCATCTTCCATTGTTGTGTCGTAAGGTCAGAGGTCTTTGCGAGAGTTATCTGCCCTTCCTTGTCAGGATTGCCAAAGGGACACATTGGACAGTAAAAGTTACAGTAATGCGTCATGCTGAAAACTGCTATAACAGGACGCCTTCTCCCTAATGCCATATTGGTACCCCATTTGCTGATGAGCTTGATACTTCGGATGGTGTCAATCAAAGTGTGTCTTTTTTTACAGCAGCTGTTGCTTTTAAGCAATTCCATTATGCAGAAAACCTTAACAGTACTGTGACAGCCTTATAACAAAGGCAATGAATCTGTTGGATTTTGGCATCGAGGTAATTACTGTCTCATCATCAGGAGTCCTTGCTCCTGGTCCCTTATTTTTTGCCAATCTGGCTTATGGCACCCGCCTCGATAGGTGGTCCGGCGTCAAAGTTGCGTACGGCCACACTATAGTAGAGCTCCCGCTAATAATCATCTTAGCAGCAGGTCTATTCACATTTGACGTCGCAAAAAAATATGCTGACATCATAGGATTCGCCGGCGGAATAGCTATGCTTGCATTTGCTAGCTTGCAAATAGCCACTATTATTAAGAATGAGAGGCTACACTACGTGCCTCAAATCACTGGTACGAAAGGTCCATTCGTTGCAGGAGCCGCTCTGACCGCTCTTAACCCCTTCTTCATTCTTTGGTGGTCCACAGCTGGATTGAAATTGATATCCGACTCCGGATCGTTTGGCATAAGTACAGGCGTGGTCATACTCTTTGTGCTGCATATCTGGATGGATTATGCATGGCTTGGATGCACTGCGTTCCTTGCTTCAAAGGGAGACTTGGGTCTCAAGCGAAAGTACTATTCGGTAATGAGATTGGGAATTGCCGGTGCGATGGTATATTACGGGATTAGCTTTGTATTACAGGCGGTGCCATCACAAATCGAGCCCTGAGAAAAAATGTACTACTATATCTTTAGGCTTGTAGTCTAGGGCCTCAATGGGCTAAATGCCCCATCTTGACCTCCCTGCATACCAATTATCAAACTCATGTTTTTATTTTTGACCCACAATCCACTACAACCTAAATCATTTATGATATCCACTCTGCTACCCTTTTAACCCATTCTAAACTTACCTGCCACCTACAAGCTGTTAAACATAACCGATTAGTAGAAAAGAAATATGTTCCAAGGTTCCATGTGAGCACTTCGGACTGCCACGTCTATACGCTTGTTATGATCTTTCATTTAGCACGAGATATAGGGACTTCTATAGTGGAGACATTCCTCGCCCTGCCGTCATCGGACTGGACTGTCTCCGAGCCAAGCGTAATCGGTCCAATTTTGTATCCAAGAGTGTCCATACGTTTTACAATGATCTGTGCCACATCTACTGCTCTTGTTATGCTCTTTCCTCTAGCTTTTATTACCACTGTTGGCTCGTTTGCTAGCTGTACTAAGGTCGCTGTAACATAAGTCATGAGCGGTTTCTTCCCAATGAATATCTCGTTGCTTGAACTGCTGTGCCTGACTGAGTTGGTGCTTGTAGACATCGTGCGAGATTATTCAGCATGGTACAATATAACGTTTATTGCGGGTTATCTTGATTGATGTCAGCATACTTTGTGAGAATACTATCAAGCTCGGAAGGGTTTTCTGCTATCTCCCTAACTGCATCTGGGTTCTGTATCTCATAGCAATGCAGCAAAGATTGATCGTCTTTGTAGAATAAAAAAACCTTGTTGTCGTAAATACAATGATAGAGCTTATCTATGACCATTTTCTCCGTCTTGAGCTTAATGCCATCTTGTTCCGCCACTGCCGGGTAATTATTGTCAGTTGCAGCCATTTGCTAATCCGTTGATTAAATTGCCTATATAAGTTGAGGATGTTATACACCATGAAAGAAGCTCAGCACAAACGCCCTCGCGTTTTGTGAGCTCAAATGACTCTTAAGATGCAAATCTAGTCGGGGCAACGGATAATCAAAGCAAGGGGTTTATGGCAAGATCTAGACATGCCCGGATCGACATCTAGTGGATACAACATGTATTTGATCATTTGATTCAATGGCGACTGGGATGCTGTAATAGAAATAGGGAGCCACAACAATAAAACCTTGTCAGGATAGACGGACAAGACGGGAATATCTTTCAGATTTATCACGCCAATAACATCTGTACTTATTGTGGTTGAGCAGAAAGGGTTACATGACCATTTCATACTCGCAATTGTTATATTCTAAAGATA
>JBKPNF010000252.1:0-6234 GCA_046732455.1 Thermoproteota archaeon
GCAAAACCGTATGGTACTAAGATGATACTGTCATTTGTCTTGACAAATATGCCGATATTGGGGCTCTTGTATGCTGTATAGCGATATATCGCCAATCTTGTCTATAGAAAACTCGCAAAATAAAGGATATGAACCTAGCGCTAGCGATTGATCATTTTTCTCTCTCCGATGAAACCCTTAAGATCATCATCGTCACATCAAAAACTACCTTCAAAGCTTTCGGTTCATCATAATTTTTCAACTTCTTCTATGGTAGTGACTATCTAGACATCGTTTAGGTAATCTATCAACTATCGTTAATAGACAATCTATCACTATAAACTGGATGGATTAGATCAAGAAAAGAAAAATGGCAATCCTTCAGCGTAAAAAATCAGGAAAGTTTCAAGCTCATAGTGTTTATTATAGTCTCTGCTTGTGGTAAGTAGTAGTAGCCATGCCTAATCCCTTTTATGACAGAGACATTGTTTCGATAAAGGATTTTGCCAAGGATGACTTGGAGTTTGTGTTTGACGCCACCGATAGTATAAGCCGCCTTAAGCATAGCCAGCGAGGTGAGCTTGGTAAGGGAAGGACGCTTGGCTACATCTTCTATGAGCCTTCCACCAGAACGAGGATGAGCTTTGAAGCCGCAATGGCATCGCTTGGAGGAAGCTCGATCGGTATCTCTGACTTGAAGTCGTCTTCGGTAGAAAAGGGTGAGAGCCTTGCTGATACAATAAGAGTTATTGATCTATATTCGGATGTCATCGTGCTCCGTCACCCGTTGGATGGCTCTAGTAGATTTGCAGCCGAGCTGTCACAAAACCCTATCATAAACGCTGGGAGCGGAAGCGAAGAGCATCCTACCCAGGCCCTGCTTGACTTATATACTATAGTGAAGGAGAAGGGTAAGATCGATGGCCTATCCGTGGCTATAGTGGGCGATCTAAAATATGGAAGAACTGTATATTCCTTGCTCTATGGTCTTGTCAATTATAAAGTGGAAGTACATCTTGTGTCTCCGCCTACGCTGCGGATAAGAAAAGAATCGCTCTATGAAATACAAGGCAAGCTCAAGATAAAGGAGCACAACAAGCTTGACGAAGTCTTACCCGAGATCGACGTCATTTATGTTACAAGGATACAGCGTGAACGCTTTCCGGATGTGCAAGAGTATGAAAAGGTCAAGGGAACATATACAATAGATGAAAATACATTGGCAAAGTCCAAGTCTGACATTGCAGTTATGCACCCCTTGCCAAGGGTGGACGAAATTTCACAGTCAATTGATCATACTAAAAATGCAATATATTTCAAACAGGCATCTTATGGAAAGGAGCTGAGGGCTGCACTGTTGGCCCTTATGCTTAATGAGAACCTGCCAAGATAGCTTGATAAAAGATAACTTGCATGACAAGGAACAAGTAAGCGCTGCCAGAGGGATCCTATCATCTATTGTGAAAAGCATAAACGAAGAATCGAGCTTTACTCTTGACAGATCTGCGTATTGGCATATTTCATAGGGAATACGTCTTCAGGATATAGAATCACTCTATTTCAATAATATGTCGAGGAATACTACAAATAAATATCCCCTTTAAGAATCTGAAATCGTCAGACATTTGTTATGAAGCAGTGGAACTATTTTTAGTCTTGGAAACAAGAGGGCATGAATTCCTGAAAAAATACCTCCTCTGTAACTGCTATGACAGAAAAAGAAAAGTTGAACTGTTGGAATTTCTGTCTGTAATGCCTGAATTCAGTACCCCTCAGAAATAGCTGACTAATGCACCAAGTAGGTTCGGTGTTACAATACATCATATAATCACAATTCCAAGATGTGTAGAAATATAATATATGCAGTATTTGTGATGAATTTTTTGATCATTGACCCACATGTCGTAAGCAAAAACTATGCAGTCGAGAAAAATATAGTTAAGTTCAATGAGATGAATACACAGACAAATTCGTCATACCAAAATGACACATCTGTTGCTGTTGTTCGGGCTTAGATAAAAGACCTTTACAATTATACTTCTTGTCTTAAGGTCCGCCCTGGATTTAGGCATAGTTGCCCTTTATCGATGACTTGGCGCCACAGGCCTCACAAATCAAAAATGCAACCTTTGGCTTGATCTTTTCAGTATGTGTGTCAGGGCTCCCACATACTGGGCACTGAACATAGTCTTTGATATAGCGATCGATGAGTGCCTGAAAAGACGAAAGTGTCTTACGCCCCAAAAATATCACGCGTTCGCCAGCTATGTAGCCCGCAGAGGCAAGCTCTTTGTTGAGGTACAACAGGAATTTTTCAGGGTCCCTCCGTAGCGCTTTCGGAAAGTCCATAAAATTGCGGAAAATAGTATTCTTGCCAACCCAGATTATCTCAGGAGTCGGAATCTCCAACCTCGACCTTGACTTCTTTGCAGTATTGCCCACTTTGTCCTGCAGCCTCTTGAGCAAAATTTCGTAGTCGCTAGCAGACTGCTGCGCTTTCATAGGTAGATCGGTTGCATTTCTGCTTAATTAACGTATATCAACTACTACAAAATTATTTACAAGCCTCTTTTTCGTAACTGCTATTGCTGCCAGGGACGAGTCACATCCGATCCAGTGATGGCTTAGCTTTTCTGCAACCCTGAGTGTTGTACCGGAGCCGCAGAAAAAGTCTGCGACAACGTCATCCGGTTTTGAAAACTGGCTGATTATGCGTTCTAGAAGTTGGGTGTGCTTTTCAGTGCCATAACCCGTAGAATAGTTATACGCTTCAATATCGAGCCAGACATTATCGATTATCCTGTGTGTCTTTGGGGGGATCCAATACTCGGGGTATTTCCTATGAGGGATCTTTCGGACAAACTCTAGTTTTTTGCTGGTAGCGCGCCAGTATTCTTCAAGCACCATGTGAGAGAATTTATTCTCATAAAGTCGATAGTTTTCAATTGCTTTTAGCGCCCTCTCCTTTGCCCACTTCCATTGCCCCCTTGCAGGTTTGGAGCCAAAGATCTTATAGCGCATTGTAGGTCTATCTACATTGCTCCAAAAACTCATCCACTTTGCCTTTGAATGGTACTCTGCAAGTGGAGGCCTGAATTTGGTATCGGCCGACTTGGAATACCACAGTATAGTGTCGTGGGCAGCGTGCATCCTATCTATTGAATCAAATTGATACTGCAAGTTCTTCCTACGGCCGCGCTTTACTATTATTTCGTTTCTGAAATTTTCAGAGCCAAAGATTTCATCCATCATTACCTTGATGTAATGGATGGCATGCCAATCCAAGTGAATGAAAATAGATCCAGAAGATGAGATCAGCTTGCGGATCCCACTCAAGCGCTCCTGCATCATCTCAAGATACTCATTTTCTTTCAATATATCTTCAAAGGCCAGGTTGCTATTGTTTTTAACGCGATGCAAATAACGCTCGCCGCTGAGAAAGGGTGGATCGATATAAACAAGATCTATCTTGCTTTCAAAGCCATGCTTTAGCAAATAATTGACACAATCAAGGTTATCGCAGTGGAAAAGCAGATTCCTGTTCCTTAGGCCGATATAATTATTCGGCCTGCAGATGAGCTTAGCTCCCTGTGCCATGACCTTGAGATTGTGTTACCCATTATTATTCAGATCGCATAACCTGATTCTCCGTATTGCAAAACACCATGTAACATATGTTAAAAAAATAATCAAATCTGCAAAATATAATACTTGCACAAAGAGGTAGTTGAAGCAGCAAATAAAAATTTTCGTCAGTCCCGCCATATGCGTATCTGCACAGTTAGGAAATTTCTCACAAGCAATTCATACAGCTAATCTGCAGTTTTTGACTTATTCAAAAGTCCACTTCCAAGACCGCAATCGATGCAAGATCGACGTATCATATATAGATGCATTTCTTTCTATGTTCCTACTTTGTTCTATGTACTTCTTTAACCATTATGACTTCATTTCTATAATGAGACTTATTATAAGCAAAAATACTATATGATAAGATATTGACCACCCATACAGCATCCTCCTCAAATATGATTCCAATTAACAAGCCCTGGATGGGCGAAGAAGAAAAGCATGAGGTAACAAGTGTGCTTGAAGAAAACGCGCTCACGACGGCTGCACGCGACGGCGGCCAGCGAGTACGTGACTTTGAGTCGCAGATGAAAACTTACCTGAAGATCAAACATGTAGTGTCTGTCAATTCTGGCACTGCTGCGCTCTATGCTGCGCTTCTTGCCGCTGACATAAAGCAGGGCGATGAAGTACTAATCCCATCATTTACGTTTGTTGCAACTGCCAATGCCGTTGTCGCGGCAGGCGGTAGACCAATTTTTGTAGACATCAAAAAAGACGACTACACTATGGATGTTTCTGACCTAAAAGCCAAAATCACCAAAAAGTCCAGAGTGGTAATACCTGTGCACCTCTACGGCCACCCTTCAGACATTGATGAAATAGGCGAGCTTGCAGAGAAACATTCGCTTGAAGTTATAGAGGATGCCTGCCAGTCTTTAGGATCAAGTTACAAAAACAAGCAGACTGGAACGTTTGGCACGCTGGGCTGCTTCAGTATGTATGCAAGTAAGGTGCTGACAGCCGGAGAAGGCGGTGCAGTTGCAACAGACAGCGACGAGCTTGCCGACAAGCTCAAGATGATAAGGAATCACGGCATGGTCGAAGGCTATGATACAAGGATACTTGGTCTGAACCTTCGACTGCCTGAGCTGAGCGCCGCTGTTGCTAAGGTGCAGATGCAAAAGCTGGACAAGATGCTAGAGATCAGGAGACGCAATGCAGAGCTCTTGAGCAAACTGCTGTTTGCATCTTCAGAGAAATTCAAAGTAAAGATTCCTGAGGAGACTGCTGACAAGAAGTTTAATTGGTATCTCTACACTGTAGCCTTTCAGGATGATAGAGATAGGATAAAGAACAACCTTGTTCAAAATAACGTGGGCGCAACTGTCTATTATAGCCCACCAGTGCACAAGATGCCGTTCTATGCGCACATCACATCAGAAGCAAAGCTGCCGGCGACAGAATGGTGCGCCGACCATGTGCTCTCCCTGCCTGTACATCCGTACGTCTCAGATATAGATGTAGATCATATAGCAAATAGTCTAAAATCTATAGTTGAGAACCAAAACGTATCATAAATTTTGCAGACCAGGCTAATTTCCTAGCTGCCGATGCATTTTTATATTATGGATCAGCCAACTAAAAGGCGGCGGAAATGGCGATAGACACTGGAGATACTACATGGATGTTGATCTCCACAGGCCTTGTCATGACGATGACACCTGCGCTCGGATTTTTTGAAGCTGGCCTCATCCGAGGCAAAAACTCGCTGTCTGTAATAATGCAGACCTTTTCAGGGCTTGCCATTCTTTCCACTCTGTGGTTCGTTATTGGATTCACCCTTGTTTTCTCTCCCTCGCAGGGTGGATTTATTGGCGGCTTTGACTGGCTGTTCTATAACAACGTGCCCTTCAATGAATCTCTTGACTATTCGCCTACAATTCCAGGCGTGACATTTGCCACTTTTCAAATGATGTTTGCAGTCATTACACCACTTCTCATCACAGGTGCTTTTGCAGAAAGGGTCAAGTGGAATGCTTTTGTAGTCTTTATTGTCGCATGGAGCATTTTCATTTACTATCCTCTTGCTCACTGGATATGGGGGAGAGGATGGCTTGCAGAGCTAGGCGTGTTTGACTTTGCAGGCGGTATTGTCATTCATACAAGTGCAGGTCTTGGTTCACTTGCAGCTGCACTTGTGCTTGGTCGCAGGAAGAATTTCGGCCCGGACATCATGGTGCCACACAATATACCGCTTGCAGTCATCGGTGCAACATTGCTCTGGATCGGATGGTTTGGGTTTAACGCAGGCAGTGCATTGGCTTCTGGATCTCTTGCTGCAAACACTTTACTCGTGACGCATATTGCCGCATCCACCTCAGCCCTCGTCTGGATAGGACTTTCGTGGAAGCGGGCGGGCAAGCCATCAAGTACAGCTGCTATCAACGGCGCGATTTCCGGACTAGCAGGCGTAACACCTGCTTCTGGTTTCATTAGCGCCCAGAATTCTTTCCTGCTTGGAATTGTGCTAGGATTTGCTTCATACTATGCAATACTGCTGCTAAAAGAGCACTTGAAGATTGATGACGCACTTGATGTCAGCTCTGTCCACGGTGTAACTGGCATCGTAGGGTCGTTAGCAATAGGTCTTATTGCAAGTACTCTTATCAACCCTGCTGGTCC
>JBKPNF010000253.1:0-1994 GCA_046732455.1 Thermoproteota archaeon
GTATCAAGGCTGCAATCAAGAATAAAAGAAACACAGTTGGAAGATGCAAAGCAGCAGCTCCAACAACATTTAGAGGTGACAAAAGAGCAGCAAAATAGGCTAAAGCAACTTATCACAAATCTAGGAGCAAGACCAACCAACGATTCTGGACAACTACCCATTTTAGTACCTCCTAGAACCCTTGCCAATACATTAAAAAAATCAATGACTTCTGCAGAACAGCAAATAAAGTCTGCAAAGGAAGACCTGATAATAGAGAATGCGGAAATTACAATGTATGATACATTGCTTCAAGTGGCACAATTAATGAATGCTGGAGATGCTGTGCCTGTATTAAATCAAAACTTGGCAGAGGAAAGAGCTATGGCTGACTGGATAAGGGCCAATACTCCTGCAATGATAACTCAACTTTATCCCGAAATACAGTCATCTATTGTTCTACCTGAGGGAGAAGAAGGACGAGAGGTAATTACAGAAGGAGCTGTAACCCCTGCAACAGAAGACGAAGAGGAGAAGAGAATGGGTCCTACTGCAGCCGAGGCCTAAATCAAGTATTATGGGGCCCTACCTCCACAAGAATATTTTCGTGCAAAATCCCATCAAGGGACTCAAATCGGCATTAATTTTTTGCTATAGACGATGTGTTATCCCCCTCTAAGGTGGTAAACATTACGATGTTGAGCTGAAAAAAGTACTTTCCTGTTTTTTTGTGATCAGCAAGAGTCGCTTATTGCTCTTTCTAATACATCAAATAATCTATTAAAACGATTGGGTTTGTGCATAGAGAAGAAATTTTGCAGTCAGGCGTTATTTACTGAGGGAGAAGCACTTTAACGTGGTCCGCCAGAAGCAAGAATAATTTTCTTAATTGCTACAATCCCAATATAGTAAGGAATGTTGTAGAGCACAGCAAGCGCTGCAACTTGCGAGCCAAAGAACTGGAATGCAAACACGGCAACAAGCACATTGTTAACATAGCTTGTGGCGATAAGACCAGCCGTTTTCTCTTGGGGGCTACCTGTGGATCCTGCATATCCCACTAGACAATAGACCGCATAGCAGAGAAATGCCGTTGCCACGGTTTGGAGCAGGAACATCTGTTCTGAATAAAAAAATTCTGCAAACTTGGCAAACATGCCCCAGTTTATGAGTATGATGAAAATCAGCGATAGATGGAATGAATTCTTGTCCGCAAACTTTGAACCTATAGGAAAGTACTTCTTGGTAAGCCAGCCGGCTGCCAGCGGCGTGAATAGTGCAATAGAAAGCAAGAACATCATGTGCAGCAAAGGTATTTCAAACTGCGAGCGAGTGAGTGCGTAGACAATAGAGGGCAGAATGAATGGCACTGCAACTGAGGTGACAATTACCATGCCTATCACAAGAGGAAGCTGGCCCCCTATGAGGTTCACAACGAATGGAGCGCCAAGGCCTGTAGAAATGCCAGAAAGGAGCAGGACCGGTAGAGCAAAAGGCTCATAAACAACGTATGCAAGAACATACATCCCAACCGGCAAGACAACTATCTTAATAATTGCCAGCACGGCAATCTGTCTTGGTTTTTTAAACACCGCGACAAGGTCAGATGAGTTGAGCCTTAACAAATTTAGAAACAATAGGACACCAAGCCACACAAGGATATATGGCTCGATCAACCTGCCAGTTGCCGGCAATAGAATACCTGCAGTCATAGATCCAGCTATGGCTGCAATTAGAACAAAGTCGTCATGGAGCAAGTGCTTTCAGCTGCTGTATCATTTCTTGTACGTAATCAAATCCCTGCTGCCAGAATTCTTCTTCTGAAATGTCAATACCTGCTTCCATTAGCAGCTCTTCTGGTTTCCTCGATCCGCCCGCAGACAATATCTTGAAATACTTGGGGACAAAGGATGATCTTCCTTCAAGTTTGTACTGCTTGTAAAGGGAAAGGACAAGCAAGTTACCAAACGAGTAGGCGTAAGTGTAAAATGGCGTGTGGTAAAAATGAGGGATGT
>JBKPNF010000254.1:0-1758 GCA_046732455.1 Thermoproteota archaeon
CTTGTAATGATTGCGCTTTTGATTTTGCTATTGCTATTATCCGGCATTATAGTTGCATTCAATGCACAGCATTTTAACCTAACTGGAGTGCTGATAGCGCACTTGCTCCTCTATCATTTGATCTATTCTAATGCCCATTGAGTCAAGTGCATATCTTCCAACATCTTGATCTATTTGTTCTGGTACGCCGTGCACTTTTACTTCCATCTTGTCATGGTTTTTTGCAATGTACAAAATAGATAGCAGCTGGTTGGCAAATGACAGATCCATCACTTCAGCTGGGTGACCTTCAGCAGCAACTAGGTTGACCACTCTCCCCTTTGACAGTAGGAACAATCTCCTTCCATTAACATCAAAGCACTCAATATTTGGACTAATCTGCACCGGTTGGCAGCTGCTGATGCCATAAAGGCTGTTAGTATCGATCTCGACATCAAAGTGGCCTGCGTTTGCTAGTATGGAAGCATCTTTCATCTTAAGAAAATGCTCCTTCCTTATCACGCACGTCTGACCTGTGCATGTTACAAAGACGTCGCCGGCTGGCGCAGCGTCTAACATTGGCATTACCTCAAATCCATCCATCTTGGCTTCAATTGCTTTTATAGGATCAACCTCTGTGACAGTCACTATAGCGCCCATTCCCCTTGCCCTAGTTGCAACACCCTTGCCTACCCAGCCGTAGCCGCATACAACGAGCCTCTTGCCTGCCAACAGCATACCAGTCGCGCGCAGTATGCCGTCAAGGGTGCTCTGTCCTGTGCCATGTTTGTTATCAAAAAGGTATTTTGTACGCGCATTGTTGACCGCTATAACGGGATAAAGCAGCCTGCTGGCCCTTTTTAACGCAACAAGTCTCTTTACCCCTGACGTCGTCTCTTCGGTGCCACCAACTATGCCGTTTGCCTCTTGCTGATGGGCCATGGAGTGAAGGTCACCTCCGTCATCAGTCACTATGACCGGTTTAAATGCGAGTACATTACGAATGCACTGCTGATATTCTGATTCTGTCTCTCCGCGCCAAGCGTACACATTCAGCCCCATGTTGTACAGAAAAGCTGCAATGTCATCCTGAGCTGACAAGGGATTTGCTGAACAAATTGCGACGTCTGCACCCAAACTCTTTGCAGCCATCACAAGAACTGATGTTTCCTTTGTTATGTGAAGACAAAAGCTAAGCCGAAAGCCCGTCAGCGACTGACTGCTCTGATTCCTTGCTCTTATCTTTTCAATTATCCCCATACGGCTGGCGGCCCACTCATATGATCGCCTTCCCTTTTCTGCAAGGTTGCCATCCGCAATTTTGCCAGCCACGATTTATGAATGATAGAATACGCAATAAAAGCTACTGGTTTTCGTACTCTTCTTCGCGGAACCTTGCTCTTCCCCTTCTTATGACGGCAAAGAGTGCAAGTATTATAGCTATCCACACTACACTTAGCATGATGTTGGTAAAACTGACGTAGAGATACGGCATTGCATCGGTCATGTCTTGTTGAATTGTCTCTAGCGACACATGAATGTCCAACATGCCTGAATTATATTCAGAACTATATGGTTCCATTGATGCTATTGAGTTAGCGCGGACCACAACGTCGTTAAGATTCTCTTGTATGAGTTCCAGGTCTGTTCTTGCAGTCGGAAATGCCCATACAGGATTGCCAGTCTCTGGGAGCTCCATCTTCGCCTTTGAGACAAAGCTTGCCAAATCTTCAGGAGTCTGGGCAGCCTGGGCCCTTTTCAGGTAACCAAGTGCACTGT
>JBKPNF010000255.1:0-5689 GCA_046732455.1 Thermoproteota archaeon
ATGCTCCAAGCTGCAAGGCTTGGAGAAACAAAGACTAGAATCATGTATTCATCGCTTTTATCCTCTCATCAATTGAGAACCTATCTTGAGCTTGCGATTAGTAATGGTTTGCTTGCCTACGATTCTACGAAAGGACAATACAGAACTACAGAGAGAGGTTTGAGGCTCTTGGATTTGTACGATAATGTAGACAGGCTGGAAATACCTCGAGTTGGAAAAGATACTTTAACACAAAAGTAGGAAAGAGAGGTCTTGAACTTCGAGATCGCGAAAATAAAAAAAGAGAGACACAATACTCGCCAACGAATTGAATGCGTGCTATACCGAGGCCTGCTGTATGCTCTAAGATGACATATAGGACAGTTATAGCTCGGCTGTGGTGGTCGCTGCAGAAAGATTCTGCTCCAGGGCTAGATGTCTAGGTCACTGCTATGACGGAGTTAAAGTAGAGTGGAAGAGGTCACAGGTGATCTTTTGTACCCCTTAACCGTGGCATATTATCCCAACTTAACGGCACAGATATATAATTTAACGACGCTAATGAATAATGAAAAATCACTCGCCATTTATGATGGACTTCAGGTTGTTAAGGGTGAAGTAAATGTTGCATAGTCTACACACCAAGACCGGAGTACTATCATACTCGTCAAATATGAAACCAAATTTTTTCCCTTCGCCGTCACGATGATCATCGTTTATCAGCTGATCGCCGCAGATTGGACAGCTCCACGTCAAGATAAAATGCTCATATCTCCTAGTGGTACTGAGTCAAGATCAGCAATGCTATCACGATGAGCCCTGCAGCAATTAAGGAAGATTTTATTATCTTACTGTTAGCTAAACTAGCGTCATTATATTCCCGTTTCACTATACGTGTCTGCTCCCCGTTAACCTTGTACAACAGATGATAAAAAGACTCTGCGAAGCAGATTAGAGCGATTGATATCATAATAAAATGATAAAGGCTCTCTTTTGATTCATCAATATGATTTATCTTTAAAATTAAAAAGCCCGGCGTGAGATCCATCAACTGAAAGGCTGACTGACGTTATCTAAATAGAACCGGAGAATACCGTATTATGCAATAGTAGCCGTTATATTTACACATGCTAACAGATAAGCAGTGTAATAAAGAACTTCGGAGGGTTGCAGTTATTACTGGCTCTAGTAAGGGGATAGGAAAGGCCATCGCTATGGAATTTGCCAGAGGGATATAGAACAGTTTTAAATGCGAGGGATGAAAAGGAGTTATCCGAAGCACTAAACGATGTCAAGAAAATCATCGGGGGGACTGAAGAACGGGTTACTTACTTTGCAGGAGACATATCTGAGGAAAAGACTAGTTCATCATTAATAGAACATGCTATAAAGATGTTCGGCAGAATCGATTTGCTTGTCAATAATGCAGGTATCGGGGGCGCCCAGAAAAGTGTACAGGAGCTTACATCTGATGAATGGGATTACGTTATCGATGTCAACCTCAAAGGGGCATTTTTGTGTACGCGAGAGGCAATAAAGAGAATGACCCAGGATGGCAAGACTAGCGGGGAGGTCTGTTCAATTATCAATATCTCATCACTCCATGAATCCATTCCACAACCTCAGTCAGCACACTACGCTGCCTCAAAGGGAGGGATGGAAATGCTAACAAAGACTGTAGCAGCCGAGTTGGCGGATAAAGGAATCAGGGTCAATGGCATCGCTCCGGGCGCAATAGCTACCGATATGAATAAGGATCTACTTGGAGATGAACCAAAAAAGAAAGAGGAGGAGATGAGGATTCCTATGCACAGAATCGGTCAACCAGAAGAAATAGCCAAGGTCACACTATTTTTGGCCTCAGATGCTGCCAGCTATATAACAGGAACAACAGTGTATGTTGACGGCTGTTTGACATTGTCATCCTAAGCATTATAGGTCACGAAAATCTCTAGTGGGTTCTAGGTATGTCTGACGAACAGCAATTCTCACCTTCACAGGCTTTGAGCGCAGAACAGGGAAAAGGAGAAGAGGGGCAAGAAGGAGGAGAGCGTGTTGCCCAGCAGAAACAACCCGAAGGGCGGCCGCTAGATCATAAGAAGCGTGCCCTCCTTAAGAATTTAGTCAAAAGGAACACGTCCTGCCATCACTTGCAAATATATACTCAAGCAAATGTCACATGCAGAAGAATATCTCGGTCTTACGAAGAAGGAAAGATTTCAGAAAAACAGGCTATGGAGCTAATGATTGAAGCCCATGACCAGATGAGCCACAGAGGATTGCCAAAGGAGGTCGTTGCAACTGAAATGCACAAACGTCTAGACAAACTCGAAGGAAATGATAATACATCTTTTGCTATAATTATGGCAAATACGAATAGCTCAGTGCATGTAAGAGGACCCAATAATAAAACCGAGATGAAAAATACAGATGCCTGGGATGACAGTAGCCGAGATAAATATTCTGAAAGCTACTGGGCCGAAATAATCTAAAGTCAGAGAAATTCAAGGACAAGCAATAGGATATTAACAAATATTTTAGGTTATGCATCTATATAGCATGCTTCAATTTTGTTAATAATTGCATTATTTTTTTTGCTTTTAGTTGTCTATCCTCAGTAGCCATATTTCTTTGGATCAGCATCAAACTGCGACTTACAGGCTGCTGAGCAGAGGTAGACTTTATTGCCCCCCGCTTCTGATACGTGTTTGGCAGTACTCTCATCAACCATCATTTTGCATACAGGGTCTTTGAACATTGTCAAATACTAGTGAAATATGGTAAATAAGGAGACACACATACACACACGCACATACACAATACATCACAGCTTGCAATGAGTATTCACCAGCCATTTTATTGGTCTGGCAGGTGTCTGAAATGTATGGAATTTCAAAAGGCGCACTTCAGAGTCATCGGCATGTACTGCAGCACATGCAAACCTATTGTTGAAAAGCAAATGAAAGGGGAGCAGGCAATCAAGAAGGTAGACATTGATTTTATGACAGATTCTGTCGTAGTAGAATATGATTCAAAGATAATAACAAAAGAGAAAATAAGAGAAAAGCTAGAGAACTCGGGCTACAAGTTCATAAGGGTAGCTACTTAGGTTGTGCTGCGTAAATCTTTTCTCCTTCTTTCTCTTCCTCCAACCGCTTTTGCGTAGATACGTTCTCTTTTCCTCTAACAGCTAATGATGGAAACTTCGGCTTGTATCTCCCAAGCAGTAGCGAGTTTCCTACCACCGATACAGAGCTCATGGCCATAGCGGCTGCTGCTAGAAATGGGAGCCAAGCATACATCTCTGCGCCAAAGATCGGAACAAGAGCTCCCGCTGCAACAGGTATGAGACCGGTATTATATGCAAACGCCCAAAAAAGATTCTCCTTTATCTTCGATACAGTCTTTCTCCCCAGCTGAAATGCTGTCACGACATCCCTAACGTCACCTTTTATCAATATGATCCCGCCTGTCTCTTTTGCAATATCAGTTCCTGAACCTATGGCGATCCCTAGATCAGCTATTGCAAGAGCCGGAGCATCATTTATGCCGTCTCCAACCATAGCGACGATCTTGCCTTCTGATTTCAGCTTTACAATGACTTCTTGTTTCTGATCTGGAAGGACTTGCGCTATCACTGTATCTATTCCCAATTTAGCAGCTATCGCCCTCGAAGTCCTTTCATTATCACCTGTGAGCATAATCACTTCTATGCCTAGGTTCTTGAGAGAAGTGATTGCTTCATAGGCATGCTCTTTTACGGTGTCGGCCATAGCGATGACCCCCGAGAGCTCTCCATCAATCGATACAAGCGTGGCTGTCTTACCTGCTTTTTGAAGCTGAGTCATCATCGAGTCTACAAACTGTTCCATAAGACCTATTCTATTATCAGTCATCAGCTTAGTGTTTCCAATCAGGATAGTGTGACCAGCATACCTTGCTTTCAATCCATGACCCGGAATTGCTTCAAACGACTCAGGGTTGCTCACAATAAGCCCACGATCCTTTGCCTTTTTTATTACTGCTTGTCCGAGAGGATGCTCAGAGCCTGCCTCGGCTATGGCAGCCAACCTCAGTAGTTCTTGCTCACCGGTATTTGAGGACAGTGCTACTATGTCTGTCACTTCTGGCCGGCCGTTTGTCAGGGTTCCCGTCTTATCAAAGACCACTGTTCTAACCTTTTTTGCTACCTCTAGGTATTCTCCACCTTTGAACAATATACCATTTTCAGCTCCCTTGCCTGTTCCTATCATCAAAGCGGCAGGCGTTGCTATTCCCAGAGCACAAGGGCATGCTATGATTATAACAGATACAAATGCTAGTAGTGAAAATGTCAAACCTATGCCGCCAATGAAATACCATCCTGCTGCAGATGCTAAAGCTACAATTACAACGGCGGGAACAAAGTATTTGGCGATCTTATCAGCCATTCGTTGCATTGGTGCTTTGCCTGTTCTTGCCTCCTGAACTAGTGCAATTATTTGGGAGAGTACTGTATCTTGGCCTACTTTGGTTGCCTTTACTTTCAACAAACCACTCTTATTTATTGTCGCGCCTATGACCTCTGAGCCTGCTGACTTCTCAATTGGTATGGATTCACCTGTTATTGCGGATTCGTCAACAGGAGAAGAGCCTTCGGTTACTATGCCATCGGTAGGCATGCTTTCTCCAGGTCTGACCACAAATATGTCCCCCTCTTGGACTTGCTCAATAGGCAGTTCTTCCTCTTTCTCCTCCCCCTTCTCATTTCTTCTAATGATTCGAGCCATTCGAGGTTGCAGGTCAAGCAGTTTCCTTACAGCATTAGATGCTTTTTCCTTTGTTCTGGTTTCAAGCAACCGGCCTATTAATATCAAAGTGATGATTATTGCTGCAGTTTCAAAATACACAGCTTCAAACGGGAATAGGCCGGGAAGTATGGTCACAACAGTGCTATACAAGAAAGCTGTGGTTGTTCCAATTGCTATCAGGGTGTCCATGTTTGACGCTCTTACCTTGATTGCATCCCACGTTCCCTTGTAGAACCTCCAGCCGGCCCAGAACTGGACTGGAATAGCTAGTCCAAGCAAAACATAGTTGTTAATTTCCTTAGGAAGGAGCATTAGATACGTGAATATGGCTATTGGTATGGTAAGAGCAATGCTAACTACCGTGATGATTTTTAGCTTCTTGAGCTCCATCTCCGGTGCAGTGAACTCATTTAAGCACTGCGTTGAGCAAAAGAAATACTCCTTGCCTTCCACTGTATGCCTTATGGCATCTTGTTTTTCCTCCACAAACATTCCGCATACAGGGTCTTTTGCCATGCTCCGATACTATTGCTTCGCCCTCCTGATATATAGGATGAGGACTTTACAATCGTAAAATTGGTGAATAACGTTTGATTGAAATGTCGATTATCAATATGATGCAGATAGAAGTCTCGGTAACATTAAGGCAAGACAAAAAGAATGAGTGATAGTCCTTATTTAAGGACATTTTCTTTATGAGGCGAACGAGGTGCTAGCTCCCCTCTGGTTTTTTTCCTGTATGTTTTTCTGCGACCCGTCCAATCCAAATGGTTACAACTACTGCTATTATTGTGACCACAACTGCATAGAAAATCATGGCCCATACGCCGCTCTGATCCCCGAAGATTAACCGGAATATTTCCTGTATGGCTGTGTTCCATGCGAGAGCCGCAACCAGACCAAAAGCAGCAGTTATAAGG
>JBKPNF010000256.1:0-3814 GCA_046732455.1 Thermoproteota archaeon
TAGAATTGTGCCTTGCATAGTTTGTAGTTGCTCTATTCGCTTCAATTCCTGCAAACATCATGTTAGTTGCCATGCGCGCGCCTGCTGCTACTGAGTCAGTCATTGCACTTATGCTTCTTGCATAGATGTTTGCCATGTCCCTAGGTGACATTCCCATCCACCACCAAGGTGACATTCCCATCCAAGACCACCAAGGCTGCATCATACCCATCATCATCCAGTTGTTATTGTTGCTGCCGCCGGTCCTCTCTGCAAATGGAGTCCATGCTGACTGCATCGAACTTATCACCTCTTTCTGTGACTCCAAAAAGTTATCTGCAATCTCGCGTGTTGCATCGGCTGTTTCATTCTGGAAATCTGCAACGGTCTGAGAATACCTTGGAGTCTCTTTCCTTACTTCCTCTATTGCCCTGCGAATGTTGTCTTTTGTTTCATCAATTGACTTGTTGATCGCATCCTGCTGTTGCCTTTGTGAAAATTCCGTCCGTTCGCGTTCCTCTCGTCTAGACATGCCATGAGATGGCAGTTAAAACATATAAACCGATAGTGTTATTCGTGACACAAGAAATGCATCTCTATATCGAAGACATGGAAAAATCACACTAAAAGCTTAAGATAAGGGAATGTTCCTTTGAAGGAATACGCGAGTCTCAAAGCTCATAGAGACTCACGTTGATCGCATCCTTGCCAGCTGGTCTCTTTGAGGTCAGCTGGCGAGTTTGGCTAGCGGTTCGAAGATATCGTTATTATATGTTTCAGCAATAATTCTGTCCATATTTAGACAGACTCCCAGATAGGATCAAGCTTTAATGTAGCTCACATACGTGGTACCACATCATCTATTAAGACATAACAGAGATGCAGGTATACGCTAATTGTCATGGTAGCAAATGTGAACCTGCTATTTGGGTTTCATAATAGTATTACAACATATGAACCTAGAGGTTGTTGTTAGACTATTTCATTCATCGACAACACGCTTCAAGTCGCTTTATTGGGTATGGCGACTAACTAAAAAGGCAGATGCTGACAGTAACCCGCAGCTTCATAAAGGCTTACACCTCTTCTTTCTCCTGGATTTCTGGACAGAGACGATCTCTATTCTCATACATTACTGCATATGTTGAACAATTGTTTTACCATAGGGAATTTCAGAGAGCTACAATACAATATTGTTATTGCCTTTCACAGTCGAAAAATAGTTGAAGTGATCGAGAAACTACATCATAATAAAATCTTTATCGGAATATTTTATAATGCAGGCCATAACCACAGCATCAGCAGTGAAGACTGTGAGTTAATCAAATTGCAATAGGTCGCTGAGACGAAAACCACAATCGACTTAAAGAGAATTTGAATAATCGGGCCGACCATATCGAGCAGACTTTTGAAAAGTCAAAAAATACATACTACTAGTCTTCACAATAGGTCCGTCTGGCGGCAACCATGAAAATGCTAACAGGCGATCATTCTTTTCCCATTTTCAGATAGATATGACCGTATGCTGCCTAAAATCGTTGATTATCTAGCTGAATTATGTGTATCTAATGATACTCTTTATTTATCAGAAACACCAACTTCTACTATGACATCAAAGATTTTTGGAGAAAAGCAAGGGATTGATAGAAAGCATCATCATCATGTCTATGACGACAAGACAATTGAAAGTATGAAGCAATATTTTAAGGTTGAACACGATTCTGATGCTTTATTGAAGTATATAAAAGGAAACAGAATCATTCACGACAATCTAGCTTGACATAGTTTAACTTTTTAATTTTTTCTTATGCATCGCAGGAACCACCGCAGTTCAGAGTATGTTTGAAATTTGAAATAATGCATCAAACCTTCAATGGTTGCGTCATCATATTCCAAATGATGATATTTCTGCCTATCGTCGGACTTCCAAGAAGGCGAGGGTTCGTCAGTCGAGTTTGTAGCCAATTAATCTTGGTCTGACTTCTTTTGTTTAACGAGGATTTAACTAGTACGGATAATTATACTATATAAGTCTTTTATAACCTTGGCTCATCGAAGGAACACCTATGTCTTGACAGTCTGCCGTTAGAACGGCCAATGGGGAAGGGTTGAAAGATCAAACACTAGGCACAAACTTAGCCTTACAGAGAAGGAACCAAGGCTGTAGGCTTAAAACATAGACAATATCGACATGGTCCTAGAAGATTATTAACATGAACTATTGGCAAAGAAATGACCTGTAACAATTTGAAGGTTGATTACATCACCTCTATTTAATTGCCATGCTGTCCACTACAAGGTGAATGTCATACGGACGAGGACGTTTTGGAGGTAGTCGGTTCGGCGGTCCGAAGCCAGTTGAAAGTGGTAAGGAATACGATGTTCAAGTTACCGAGATTAGCCGAAAAGGCGATGGAGTCGCTAGAGTTCAAGGATTTATTATTTTTGTGAAAGGTGGAAAGGTAGGGCAGAAAACTAGAGTGAGGGTAACGCATGTAGGAGATAGGTTTGCAACAGCTGAAACTATTGAGGCCGGAGAGCAGAAGCAGGAGGTAGAGCACCAACCAATCCAGCAATCAAAAGATATTGTTAGCCCTCCAGTCAGCGAGGAAGAAAAGCCTGAACTACAGGACTATGCAAGCTCAGAAGCAGAAGAGACTAAACCTGAAGAGCAACCTCCAACAGGCTGATAGAAATCCAATGTCACTAGTTCGAAATACATCTTATTCTGGAAAAGGTACGTCTTTGGAGAAATAACAACAATTGAACGGGACTTATATGGGGTACCGCCTGATAACTGCATAAATATATTACATGAGTGTTCCATATATGGAACTGATTGGGCGAGCAGTCGACGCCACAAAAGTTCACCGATGTCAATGGCCATACCATAAGGTATCTCGACTATGGGCCGCCTGATGGCAAGATTCTGATTCTTTTGCATGGAATTGGTGCTTCTGCCGAGAGGTGGTCTCGCGTAACTCCGGCTCTATCAAAGTACTTTCACGTAATAATTCCGGATATTATTGGTTTTGGCTACAGTGACAAACCTGCTGTTGAGTATACGATGGATTTCTTCGTTGACTTTTTCAAAGTATTCCTTGAAAACCTTAGCATATCCAAGGCAAATATCATCGGATCGTCATTTGGCGGTCATATCGCCACCGAATTTGCCATCAGGTTCAACCACATGGTCGAAAAGCTAGTTTTGGTGTCGCCGGCAGGTATGATGAAGACATCGACTCCGACCCTTGATAGATATATCATGGCTGCCCTGTACCCAGCGTACGAGCACGTCTATGAGGCCTTTAGGGAGATGGCCTATGACTCTGAATCTGCAGTCAACGAAGAGATAGTGATGGACTTTGTGAATAGAATGAGGCTTACTAATGCGAAGTATGCGTTTATGTCTACTGTGCTTGGTATAAGATATGCACCCAAGCTGAATGGCAGGCTTTCTAATATAATTGCTCCAACCCTTCTTGTGTGGGGAGAACACGATAGGATGATACCATTACAGTATGCCAGAGAATATGAGGAAATTCCCAAGAGTGAACTTGTAGTCATAAGGAACTGCGGCCACGCACCATATGTCGAAAAGCCTATGACGTTTAAGAAAATTGTCTTGAAGTTCCTTGTTGGCAGCGAGCAATAATCAGGTTTCCTTTTGCAGGGATCCTTTGTGTCGCCGCTCAATCGGTACTACGATCACCTGCACAAGATCTCCATCTTCGATGTTGAGTGCCTGCCTTTCCGCCTCGGGAATAGAAATCCTGCCTCCGCTCTGTACTGTAGTCTTGAACATTGCATTATGGAATGTCAAACTTTGGAGAAC
>JBKPNF010000257.1:0-2915 GCA_046732455.1 Thermoproteota archaeon
AGATGTGTATAAGAGACAGCTGATCACTAAGCCCTCTAAATAAGGAAAAAATTAAGAGTAGTTACAATGAGAATAAAGAGAAGGATAACAATACCCCCCATGCAATAGCTAGGCAATAGGTTTTCATCATTTCCTTCTTATTGTTGATGCAGCTGAGCACTGTATGCACAGGGGCTGGTAACTCGACTATATATTTACTCAATAGGCTTATTTCTTACAATATCTTAGCACTTCTTGCTACAGCATAGACATGCTCTTTGAGGTCGCGCTCATAAAGCGAATCCATCTTTTCAATTAGCGTCTGGCGCGCCTGAGCTCTTGATTCTTCCGTGCCGGCTGAAAGGGCAGCTGCAAATATGTCAGGCAAATTCTCCTTTATCCATCCATCAAGCACAAGATATCTGCTTTCGTTTATCCACGTGACCCGGGAGGTAGCTTGGTCGACCTCTTCGTTGAACTTGCCAGTTTCAACTCTGTCGATCAGCAAAAAGATACAGTTGTTTGGGTCAGGATTGCTGAGTGCTTCGCTTGGCCGCCCCGCTGCCCTGCCAGATTCTATACGCTCTATTAAGCCCAGCGGTCGGACATAGGTGCCAGCAACATGCACTCTGCTGCCATTCACCGATCTGATGCGCCCAATGATTATTTTATTGTGTCTTCCATCTTTTTGCGCTACAAAAACATATTGGCCTGCCTTAATTGCCCCCCTGCTGCTAAACATCCATTAGAAACCCAGCTTCCAAATTATATAACGTTATCTCGACTCTGACTCTTTGCATGTATTCTGGTTTAAATGATCATAAGTTTTTCATGATCCATTGGTCTGCAAACTAAGGAATTGAGTTTTAGCTACATAATCGGTTAGAATTACATTTATTAACACTGTCCAATAAGGTTAGATAAGCCTATGCAGAGATTTGACGAGCTCGATATGAAGATTTTATCTGAACTGACCAAAGACGCAAGCATTTCTGTTCCAAGGTTGAGCAAAAAGCTTAACGTTAATGCTTCTGTACTTTACAGCAGGATAAAGCGTCTATCAAAACGCAGTTTGATTAAAAACTTCACCGTTATTGTCAACGAAAGCATGCTGGGGATAAATGTCAAGGCAACAGTTGGCATAAACCGCGATCCCAAGTTGAAACAACCCATTCATGAAGAATTAATGAAAATTCCAGAGGTAAGATCGCTCTCGGAGGTTACCGGTAGGTTTGACATGATAGTAAACATAAGCGCTCATACGCTAGAGGAATTACATAATGTCGTCATTGCGCGTATTGGCAAGATAGAAGGCATACAAAACACAGAAACATTCGTTGAGATGCAGAGGACCGACAAAGAACCCCTCTATACTGTCCACCCATCGCTTTCAAGGTACTGACAGATATTTTATATAACGCAGCCACCGATTAGAACATGAATTGTCGCTTATACAGCGCAGGGTTACTGAAATGGTTCAGACGCTCAGGCTTGCGAAGAAGACAAGCAAGGACGATTATTTGCAACATCTGCGCCTGGTCATACTTGGCCTGTTTGCAGTAGGCGGAATTGCTTTTGTCATAAAGTTAATAGCAGAATTTGTCACATTTGGCACGGGAGGCCGGTTTGGGGGAGGGTAACAATAGTCAATAGGATTAAAATACCATCGCGTCATAAGTATAAGTATGGAGACTAAGATCGACAATAATAACCTAGTCACCCATGTTACTACTCCACGTTGGGACGCAGAGGTGCTTAAGTCAGATGTGCCTGTATTAGTAGACTTTTGGGCAGAATGGTGCGGTCCGTGCAGGATGGTGGGGCCGGCAGTAGAACAGGTTGGCAAAATCATGGCGGGCAAGGTCAAAGTGGCCAAACTAAACGTTGATGAGAATCAGGAAATTGCGATGAAGTACAACATCCAATCGATTCCTTCGCTTTTGTTGTTCAAAGGGGGCAAGGAAATATCAAGGACTATTGGTGCAGCGCCAAAAGAGAGATATCTAAAGTTCATCGAGGATTCGCTTAAGTCCTAAACCAAATTGTGTGTTATTCATTCCTTCCTTCCTTTCTTTCTCTTCTCAACGAAAGCATTAATACGTATATTTTGATGTCTAACACATGATAACAGCCATTGGGAAAGAAGGAACTCGCTGCGCTATTCTCATCTAATCCTGACAGATACTACAAGGTATCGCTTTTTGACAAGATGGGCTTTACGCGAAAAAAGTGTACCAAGTGCGAAAAATTCTTCTGGACGCTTGACCTTGCCAGGGACTCATGCCCGGATCACGAAAATTACAGTTTCATCGGAAAGCCACCGACAAACAAACATCTAGACTACGTCAACGCATGGAAGGAGACTGAGAAGTTCTTCCGCTCAAACGACCACGAGATAGTAAGGCGCTACCCTGTTGTATGCCGCTGGCGAGAAGACCTATATTTCACAATAGCATCAATTGTTGACTTTCAGCGAGTCGTCGGCAATCAAGTAGTTTTTGAACTGCCAGCAAACCCACTTGTAGTTCCACAGATGTGCCTACGATTCAATGACATTGAAAATGTTGGATTGAGCGGTAGGCACTATACCGGCTTTTGCATGATAGGTCAAACATGTAATGCCGATGCTCCAGGTGGCTACTGGAAAGATAAATGCATAGATCTTGATTTCGGCATGCTAACGAAGGGACTTGGCATCAGAGCCGAAGATATAACGTTTGTCGAAGACGTATGGATGGGGGCTGGCGCGTTTGGATATTCATTAGAGTATTTCGTCCGTGGCCTGGAACTTGGCAACGCAGTATTTACAGAATTTGAAGGTGATGAGAACAACTACCGCGTCATGCCAAATAAGATAATTGACATGGGCGCGGGGCTTGAGCGCTTTTCATGGATAACAATGGGTACGCCTACAAGCTACGACTGCTCCTTCGGAC
>JBKPNF010000258.1:0-3307 GCA_046732455.1 Thermoproteota archaeon
GCTGAATTCACAAAGGGTGGTTCTGGAAATGATGTCATCCAGTTCGCCGACGACGGTGGCACAGCTTACGGTGATGATGGAAATGATCGAATATCCGGAGGCGACGCTGGCATTGAAGCTCATGGAGGCAGCGGAGATGACGAATTGAAGGGTGGTTGTGGAGAAAATGACCTCTTTGGAGGCAGTGGAGATGACACATTGACTGGCGGCGACTGCAGTGAGCCAAATCACTTTGATTGCGGTCCTGGAATAGACACCATAACTAACTTTGATGCAGGACAAGGAGACACTAAAACTGGAGATTGTGAGCACTTTTAGAATAGAATAGTAATGTGATAGCCTCCTCCTTCTCCTCTTCTTCTTTTTCTTTTACTTTGTTCTATTCTCTCTATCAGTATTTTACAAACCACATCCGTTATAGTATATAATACTACATCGATCGGCATTTTCAACTTTATATCCATGGATGCAATACATTACTACAATGTTTAGCCGGATAGGAGCGGTCATCTTGCTTGTTTCCAACATCAAAAGGTCGATTAGATTCTATCGCGACACCCTTGGTATGGAGCTAAAGCAAGAGTCAAAGGACTGGACAGAGCTTTCAACGCGCGGCACGGTGCTTGCGCTCCACCCTGCGAGAAAAAAGAAGATCAAAAAGAACAATGGCATGCTGGTGGGCTTTAGCATAAGCGACTTTGACGATGTTATTAACAGCCTGAAAAAGAAAAGGGTCAAATTCTACAAAAAGCCCAAACAGGAGCCGTTTGGTAAGCATGCAATAATCCAAGATCCTGATGGGCATTTGATATCAATTGTTCAGATGCCTCAGGAGGAGCTTTCGCAAATTCCATATTATCACGGCTTTGCGCCGGCCTGATCCTTGAACCACACATACACTGGAATCAGAGGATGCACTAACCTTGTCTCTTGTGCTCCTTTTCTATTGTAGCACACCATGACCATCCTTTGAGCTAGTGCCGAGCGGATGTCTGACGTAAGCTGAGAATCCTTAAGCGGGCCGTATATCTCCAAAAAGTAGTCCTGCCTGTAGTAAGCAACATGATACGCAAAGCAGTCAGATATTATCGTTGGATCTCCTGCGATTCGATTCTTGACATCCTGTGATCTTCTTTCAACAGCCAATTGCAGTTCTCTATTGATGTATTTACTTCTGATGTATTCTGTTTCAAACTTGCTGGCGGAGCTATTAACGTAAATGTCGATCTCTTTCCCCAGCTGGGAGGCAGTGTGCTGTGCAAGACTGCTGACCTCGTCAATCTCCTCTTCTCTTATCCTGCTATTTCTGCCGAATAGGTACATCATGCACATCAGCTCATCTGGGTCTACAAAGGGAAAATTTCGTTTACCTGCAATAAATTCATAGATGCGCTTTGCCATGTCATCGGGCAGGATCATGGCCATATGGGAGTCGATAACTATCATGTGAGAAAAACTATTTAACGTGCATATAGTTGTACGCATCTTGCAAATTAGAGTATGTTTGAAATTGATAGCACAAGGAAGATTCATCTCATCGTGCACGGGCAGCATCAGCTAATAGAGCCTACTAAGGACAAGCTTGTTGCCACCAAATTCCTGCGAGAGAACATGCAGCCTGCATCCCTAGACAAGGCCGGCGACATTGGTGATTATGTGGCGATGTTATGGCCGCCCATGGCTCCAAAAGAGATCGTTGTGAGTAAGATAACTGGCACAGGCAGTGACAGCGGGCAGCAGGGCATGGGTGCATGGGCCTCAATAACCCAGAAGGAACTTTTTAGGCTACCCCTATGACATTAGATAGAAGAATTGTTCCTCCTATGCTGTTGACCATCTTTAAAAGCGGAGGACAATTAGTTTAGCTTATAGTTTATCGAATTACACACCTGCAATTAATAGCAAATCCTCCCTCGAATTTGCATGAACGCTTTCGATAAGAATTGGACTAATCAAAATAGGACAAGCGCAGGAGACAAGTTGAAAGAAGCCCTGGCAGCTCAGGGTCCTCTCAAACCTAGACTAGAGACAGCAGCTAACAAACTACAGTTGCAGATATCAAAGTTAGACACCATAGTTACCAAACTAAACGAGAGAGATGCCTCTTTGTTTAGGCGAGTAGTCGATGCTGTGCAGAGGCACGACACAGATACTACAAAGGTGCTCTCAAACGAGCTTGCCGAGGTGCGAAAGGTCTCGCGCACGCTTGGACAGGCCAAGATGGCATTTGAGCAGGTCTCAATGAGACTATCAACAATACACGATATGGGAAATGTGATGGTCGCACTGGGACCAGCAATAAACTCAATAAAGAGCATAAAGCCTGGCCTTGGAAAGTTCGTGCCAGGCGCCGATAGCGAGATCAATACCATGCAGACTTTGCTCAACGGCATCATGATGGAGTCTTTGCAGAGCAGCGGCCCTGGAATCGAAGTCAGTGCCGGCTCGGGCAGCGACATCGACCAGATAATGATGGAAGCTTCGGCAGTCGCAGAGCAGAAGATGAACGACAAGTTCCCTTCGATCCCGGCTAGCAGCTTCAGGATCTCAGACACCGAAAGTCAGCAGTGATGTAAAATGGTATCAAGAACTGGAATATTAGCAGTCTTTGGAGCGATAGGGTTTGCTGTAGGGTTTCTAGCATTCTTAGCATCGCCTACGGTTGCAGACGCATTAGCAACTATCTTGCATGTGGATGCAAACATTGTCTTTGCCCTGGTAAGCGGAGTGGCAGGAGCAGCCATTAGCACGAGCGTGATAACCCTGTGGGCGAGAAGACCCTAGAACCCTTCACTCTTTCTTTTCTTTTGCTGCTGTCCCTTTTCTGTATCCGTGTGTGAACCTTGCATCATACACTTTTGAATATTCATATTTTGTTGGGGCAATGGCCTCACCGACAATTATCAATGCGGTTTTGATTATCTTGGCTTCCTTCGTCCTCTTAGCAATGTCTCCAAGCGTCCCCTTGATTATTTTTTCGTCTTCCCATGTCGCTCGATAGACTACAGCAGTTGGTGTCTTCTCAGTATAAACCCCGCCCTTTAGTAGCTCGTTTACTATATCACCTATTAGGTGCACGCTCAGATAGAACGCCATCGTTGCGCCATGTTTGGCAAGCTCTGCTATTGATTCGCGCTCTGGAACTGGCGTGCGAAGTTCTGCCCTTGATATTATCAAAGTCTGTGTTACACCCGGCAGCGTCAGCTCTAAGTTCATGTCCGCAGCAGCTCCTAATAAAGCAGTTACGCCTGGCACCACCTTGCATTTTATGCCGTTTGACTCCAGCTTGTCTATCTGCTCTCTAATT
>JBKPNF010000259.1:0-3004 GCA_046732455.1 Thermoproteota archaeon
GCTTTATACATGATCTTGGTGCGGGTTTCTTCCTTATTCACGGACTTTAAGATCGCGGCGATGACTTCATAGCGACTGCGATTCTTCATTTAAGCGCACTCAACTACACATACATTTCATATAATCCCTATTACTATTTCATATTAATATTTCTAATAGAAATAATTAGCAAAGTAAGATTTCATTTATCATGTACAGCCATCGCAGATATCTCTCGTCATTCGTTTATGCCAGTGAGGGAGGAGCCTTGCTAAAAAGCGCCGCTAATTGCTTGTAATGGGCAATGAATTTTTTACCGAGGTCTGTCGTCTTGTATATGTAGCGCTTTGAATTTGGTCGCTCCTGTATCATCTCAAGCATCTTGCTGTCAAGCAGGAATTCAAGATACTGATTAATCTGCTTGGAGTTCAGATTGCATCTATACATCACATGAGTTTTCCTCGCCCCATTTTCGCACATCAAAAGGATGAATTCTATTATTTCTAGCCAGCCCCTATTACTCCAGCCCGCGGCATTTAATGGCAAATTACTACAGAATCTCAATACTATCAGATTTAATGTTAAACATACTTTCTAACCCAACAAGAGCATAGAAGATTCCTAGGTCTTCCTAAAAATACAGATCATCAATAGAGTCTGAGCCTATATTTAGAAGCGTCCATGTGTGCTTAGTCGGTTCTTGCGAAAGGAACTATGAAGTCGATAAAGCAAGGCCATGTCTTGTTGATAATGATCAGGTAGCCGCCCGGCCCGACGGGAAAAGGTCTTTTCAGCTCCGACAAAAATAATCTGGATGTTCAAAGATACAAAAGAAAACAGGTCCTGTCCGGGACGGTCACCACCAGCTCACATGCGAGGTTACACGATAGACAAAGCTCCTCTCGTAGTAGTATTCCTGACAGCTTATACATGGATCTACTTTATAGATGATACTGTCAACAGACAGTGCTGCAGTTCCCAGGAGGCAAAAATTCACTACGTGTTAGAAAGATCTCATGTCTCCAGCAGATGTGAGTACATTAATTCAATCCAGGCTGGCATGTTAAATTCCACATATTTGGGATATCATACATACTCTGAATTCTATAGAATAAGGTAGATGTTCTTTTGGTATGGCCTGGTTATGTATATTTTTATTTGGATTATTCATACTCGCGTGTGCATACGTCGTTCTATATTGCATTATGCTAATAGCCGCAGATATGGCGGAACCATAAGTAGTTCTGCATCGGAAAAATGCGATTGCTCACATAGATTCGTGTCGTATATTTTTTCTTACAAGTCTATTAGCGTACAATACATTTAACTTCAATCCAGGAACAATATATCTTGTTGCAACTAGCAGAGTCTGCGGAAAATGCTGACGCTTCGGAATTTATGGATCTAGTTAGGCAGGCAAACTTCACGCTGCAGTCAGAAAGACGAAGGAAAAGTATAGCCGGGGGCGATCTTAGTGGAGGCCTGCTGGAAATCTACGAGTTGGAAAACCTGGTGATAATAAGCGACCTGCACGGTGATTCAAAGTCGCTATTTCGTATTCTCTCAGAAATAAACTATAAGCAATTCCTATCGGAGGAACTAAATAAACTTGTATTTCTTGGAGATTATATCGACAGGGGAAAAAATTCGCTCAGTATAATATATTCAATATGCTATCTGAAGAGCACATATCCTAACTCGGTTGTATTGATGAGGGGGAACCATGAGGCTCCTGCTGAGTTTCCCTTTTCTCCACATAACTTTCCATACGAGATACAAGATCGCTTTGGTAACCGCTGGAGAGAGATATATAAAGACACACTATCAATGTTCAGACTGCTGACACTTGCAACTGTGATCAAGCAAAAGCTACTTTTAGTACATGGCGGGCTCCCTACAGAAGAGGCAGCAGCTGCTAACTTTAGAGAATCAATCTCCTTTGCTCAAGAAAGCCAAGTAATAAACAGTGTACTTGAAGAGATTTTGTGGAACGATCCCCTGCAGATTGACGAAAACAGAAGCCGGGAAAAGTCAAGGCGCGGTCTTGGGAGATACTTTGGGCCCAGTGTGACTCGTACTTGGTTGCAAGCGACAGATACTACTGCAGTAGTCAGGGGCCATGAGCCCTGCCAAGGGTTTAGACTTGACCATGACAATAGGGTCATGACGCTATTTTCCTGTATGGGCGCCTATCCTAATTGTGCGGCAGCCTACCTAATTCTAAACGCAGCCAAACTTAGTGCCATCGAGAACGGAAAAGATCTCTCTGTTCATGTCAGATTCCTAGAGTAGCCTTAATCTCTTTGCACCTTTTCCGGAGTGACACAGTCGATATATCTGCTACTTGACATATCTCTACCTGTCGAAGGAATTCATTACAATTCTGCGACGCAAGGTAAATGACTGCTCCTGCAAGGGCCCTTGGATTCTTGCCCAGCGAAATGCGGTTCTGCTGCACTTTTGTGTAGATGCGAAGGGCCTCCCGTTTTGTCTTCTCGCTCAGGTCAAGCCTGTTGGCTATCAACGTTACATAATCGGGACCGTGAAGCACCGGCATTTGCAGAGATAATTCTCTAAGGATGAGCTTATAATGCGCCATGACATCCTTGCTTGAAATGTTGCAAACCGCTGCAACATCCGCCACAGTCTTTGGAGTGGCAGTCTCTCTGCATGCTGCATATAGTGCTGCGCCTACAAGTCCTAGCGTTGACCTACCCTTCGCCAGTTTCTTGAGAGCGGCCTTACGGTAGATGTAAGCAGCGCTTTCCATCACAGCTTGGCTAAGATACAGCTTATCGCCAAAGTTGTTCAGGAATTTCAGTGCCTTTTCAAGATTCCTTGAGATAGAGTCATTAAGCTGAGACCTGTTATTCCAGGTACGTAGCCTTTGCATCTTCATCTTTTGCGCTGGCTCTAGCGTCTTGCCCCTTGCATCCGTGTCGTCAAGGCCGATTAATGTCGATAGGCCTTTGTGATGCACTGCAAGCGATTCGGGCATTCCTGTCCTTGTCCTGTCACCATATTC
>JBKPNF010000260.1:0-14043 GCA_046732455.1 Thermoproteota archaeon
CCCTTGTACAAGTGTGTATATATTTTCTTGATGATAAATGCCGATCAGATGAGCATGACATTGTTTCTGCTTGATTATCACCGCCGAGAGGCCAATAATCCTAGCGACCATGCCACCTTCCTTGGCAAGCATTGCCTCCGATAACCCGATAATGAGTAGGTGAAGCAACCATGGCTAATGACTTTAGAAATCACTAATTTACTAATAACACTCGGCATTTTCATGATTCCTTTATAGAATAGTTAAATATAGTATCCGAGAAATTCTTATATAATGAGTCAAGAAGAGCAGATACAGCAGACTCGAAGAAAAATCTTTGAAGAACTGACCAAGATTGTCGACCCTGAAATTGGAGTTTCGATAATGGAGCTTGAGCTTATCGACAAGGTGGACATTGATTCAGGCAAAGTCAAGGTTGACTTGCATTTGACTAGCCCATTCTGCCCTGCAGTCTTTGGCTTTAAGATAGCACAAGACGTCCGGGATAATATCTACAAGTTGCCTAGCGTGGACGGAGTGAACGTGAATGTCAGCAACCACTTCATGGCCGATGCTATAAACAAGCAGGTGAACGAGAGCAAGTACCCAGAGAAACCGGCGGTCTCCTAATCATCTTCTTTTTTCTGCCTTTCTTTCAGCTCTGCCACCTTCTTTTCATTTTTTGAGTACCCCAGAAGGTGTCCTCTCAGCAGCTGGATGCCAAGTGCGGGGTCGACACCCTTGGGACAGACTGCGCTGCAGGAGCCGGCAAAATGGCAGCGCCATATGCCGTGCCTTTTGTCCACTAAATCGAGCCTCTCCTTAGGTGCAGTGTCGCGGTTATCAATAAAGTAGCGGTACGCCTGAGAAAGTGCCTGAGGACCGGGGAACTGGGTGTCGGTGGCCACTGTAGGACAGGCAGAATAACATAAGCCGCATTTGATGCAATATGAAAACTGCAGGTACTTGTCGACGTCTTCTGGGGTTTGTATGAATTCTGTCAGCCTGTTCTTTTCCTGCATGTCTGCGTTATTGTTGTGTATATATGGCTCCACGTTGTGATGATGTGCAAAGAATTGGGAAAAGTCTGTGACAAGGTCTCGAATGTGTGGGAAATTAGATAGAGGTTCAACTGTTATTTCGCTTCCTTGAAGCTCTGACACTTTGGTATAGCATGCGAGGCGGGGAATGCCGTTTATCTTCATACCACATGAACCACATGATGCCATCCTACACGAATAGCGGATACTGATGCTTTGATCCTCGTACGACTTAGCATACAGTAGTGCGTCAAGCACGGTAGTCCAGCGCTGTACAGGCACCTCTATTCTGTCATAGTGCGGAGATTCGCCGGCCCGCCTATTAGCCCGGTATATCTTTAAAGTGACAGAGCTCTTCGGGTACTCTTTCTCTCTTTGGTGCTTTTCCCTTTCATGCTTTTTTTCCGTTGTCTCTATTTTTTCGATTAACTGTTCAGTCATTTTTTTATTCAACTCCAAGACCGTTAGCTAAGATAATGGTACGCGTACCGTATGCTATTAAGGCAATCATTGCTGCTATCGTCAAGACTGTCACACCGTCCTCCCACTTCTTGCTCTGACGTAGTTCTAGCAGGATTACGCGCAACCCATTAAAGCCATGGATAGATACGAGCACCAGTATCGATTCAAGCAATACGATATAAGGAATGTTTTGATAATTAGCAATCACGTTCTCATACTCAAGACTCATGCCATATGGCATGATCGCTACACGCATCATTATATGCACAGCAACTACAAATATTGCTGCAACGCCTGTGATATAGTGTATTTTCATTATTTGGCTCTCTCGAAGCATAGTCATCTTCTCATTATTCGCCTCCAAAGAGCACAGATGCCCCGTATAGCATTGCGGCTGCCGCAAGTATCAATGCAATCCAGATGCCAGACTTTTGCCTGTAGTTGAGCGATACTGCATCATAGGGGTAGTCTGGCCTGCCTGGTTTGCCAAGCCCTCTGCCTCCATGTGCAAATATCAGACGGACTCCGTTTGCTGAATGGTAGACGCACATTCCGATTACCACTATTAGAATAATATGACCAAGACTGGTTTGCGTAAGCTCTAGGAATGCCTCCCATAAGGCACGCCCGCCAGCGACCTGGCTGGTTTCATATATGTGAGCGATAAAATAGGCAAGCAGGCCGACACCTGTTAACCTCTGCAGCCAGTAGGACACTCGTTCCCATCCATAGCGCAGGGGATTAAGCCACCCCATCATCCCCTCACGGTTATTGCGATCAGCTACTTCTTCTCTTTCCATGCTAGTATTTCCTCTCGACTGGCGCATATCGTGTAAAAGCCACCGGATACCATGTCATCTTAGGCCCGCCGTTGCCTGTAAAGTAGGCGAGGGTATGCTTCAAGAAGTTCGCATCGTCGCGGTAGGGGTAGTCTGTTCTTGCATGCGCGCCCCTAGACTCCCGCCGGTTGAGCGCGCCAACAAGCAAAACTTCAGCAGTTCGGAGCATCGAGTCTGTTTCCATTACGTTGATAAAGTTGGTATTGTATTCTTTGGCTTTGTCCTCGACGTGCTTCCACGTTGCAGCCTTTAGCTCTCTTACCTTCTCAAGTGCGCTAGTCAACTCCTGTTCATTTCTAAAGACATACGCCTTTTCATCCATCATGTCTGTCAGCTGCTTTCTAACTTCATAGGGGTTTACAGCGCCTCTTCCGCGGAACAGCCCATCATATATTCGCTTTTCCTCCTCAAGCACCTGCTTTCTATTGATGGAATCAACCTTTTTTCCAGTTGCATATCTTGCCGCAAGCTCTCCCGTTATCTTGCCCCATACTATGCATTCGGACGTTGAGTTGGCACCTAGCCTGTTCGCCCCATGCGTGCTGTTGCATGCAACTTCACCAGCTGCCCAGAGGCCGGCCATTTCAGTTGCGCCATCGATGTTAGTATGAATGCCTCCCATCATATAGTGGCAGACAGGTCTAACTTCGATAGGAACGCTGATGATGTCAGTGCCAGAGAACTTGATACCAATTTCGCGGATCCCTGCAAGTGCTTCCTTTATGCGCTCGGGCCTAAGGTGCGTAAGGTCAAGTTTAAGACAATCAACACCGGTTTCATGCTTGAATCCACTTCCCTCCTGAATCTCTTTTATCATCGAGCGAGATACAACGTCTCTTGGAGCAAGCTCGAGCTTGCCAGGAGCATAATTTTGCATAAAGCGCTCGCCTTTGTTGTTAATAAGATAGCCTCCCTCGCCTCTTGCACCTTCTGTTATCAAAATGCCGGAGGGCAGTATGCCGGTGGGGTGAAACTGCACGAATTCCATGTCCTTTAGTGCAAGGCCTGCACGGTAAGCCATGTCCAGACCGTCAGGCGTAGACGAAAATGCATAAGTAGAAAAGCTGTAGATCCTGCCGGCTCCGCCTGCGCATATTATGCATGCAGGAGCCTTGAATATGGTAAAGTTGCCTGTCTTCATTTCGATGGCAGTTACTCCTTGGAAGGTGTTGTTCTCATGCAGTATTGAGGTGCAGAACCACTCATGGTAAAAGTGAATATTTTCATATTTTTGGCACGTATCGTATAGAGTCTGCATTTCGTAAAAACCTACTTTGTCCTGCGCAAATGTGGCTCGCGGAAATGAATAGCCACCAAATTTGCGCTGCGCGATCCTACCATCCTTCCGCCTTGACCAGGGCATTCCCCAATGGTCTAGTTGGTAGATTTCATATGGCATGCTCTTTACCAGGAGCTCAGCTACATCTTGATCGGCTAGGAAGTCACTTCCCTTAATCGTATCGTAAATGTGAGATTCTTGATTGTCGCCCTCTTCTTCATAGAGCACTGCTGCAGTCCCGCCTTCTGCAGACACAGAATGAGAGCGCATCACTTGCACCTTGGAAATGACAGCTATGGTCAGTTTTCTGTCAAGGGCTGCTGCGGAAATAGCTGCGCGAAGGCCTGCTAGCCCCGATCCGATTATAAGTACATCATGTACAATAGTAGTAATATCAGCCAACTATGCGCTTCCCTCTTTCCTTCCATTCAGGAAGGCTGCGAATTCTCATATATACCTTGAACTCCTGCAATTAATTGTTGTAACAAATCAAAAAGCAATTAACCGTTGTATACACGCAGCCATAATACTAAAGATGATTCATGATATCCTTGATAGGGAAGTAGTAGAAATACAAAGGAAGAGCTATCGACAGAAAGGTTTGTAATAAGGCGCAATCCATTTGAGTTCAAAAAATGAATGTGCTAACTAGTTTGCCTGATGAGTGTAGTGGTGGTCCCAATTGTATTTGACAATGAGCAAAAGAAGGGAGAAGTTACTCTCCTGCCAAACAATAGATAGTAGAACCACAAGGGATAGGACAGATGGAAGTATGTAGTATATTGTTGGTGAAGACCTAGACATTTTGATTGAAAAGATTTACGTTGTATCTATATTCAAAGTCTCAATTTAACAAGTTGAAGGGCTCCGTAATATCAAAAATACGGTTGGACAAGAGCGTCACAAAAAAAGATCTTTCTGCATTGTCCCAATTCAAGGAGCCGTCTAAGTCCTGCAATTTTACTTTTACATGTTTGTTTTCGGCTATCGTCCCATTGAAAATGACATTGCCAAAAGGCTCGAGCCGGTAGGTCTGGGATATCGACCTGCTGTTTGAGATGGTTACATGTGATGAGCCTCTAGGAGAGATCGATGTGGTATTCTCAGGCAAGATAATAGGGCCAAAGCTTAATTGTTGAAAAGATAACCGCGTCCAAACTTACATATCTGAGCTATTGGAGAATTGTTTTTCTTGCAATGCCTATTGAATTATTGCAAAGAAAGGAATATGCAGGGAAATGCCGCGGCCATATCAATAAAATCTTCTAATACACTGAAACGTTAATAGTCATTGCCTGGCTTGCTCTTATTATTGGAAAGTACAAACTTGAGGGACTATTTGGCAGATACTCCCAACGCTAAAGCATTTCTGGCTCCAAACTCTTCTGATCAAGAGCTCGTGGCCCGGGCTAAAGAGAGGCTTACAGAGAATGGCATCCATCAGGAAAGGGTTGAGATTAACTATGACGTACAACAGCTGAAGACTGGCGACATTTACATAAGCTATGAGCCACCAGACCTTATAGTCAGATTGGTGTACGAAAAAAAACCAAGTGGCATGGTCAAAATGAAGAGCGTGGCTACGATCAGACTCTAAGCATTTCACTGAGCGTTTCTTTCAAACTGTCTGCATAGTATTTATTTTCAGTTCCATCATTCATAGATCTGAGGATTACTTGACCTGTGCCAATTTCAGTTGGTGCTACAATTACTACAAACGCCGCCCCTTGATTTGAGGCATAGTCTAGCTGCTTTCTGAGTGTCCTTCCAAGCATATCGTAATCCACTGCTATGCCGCCTTTGCGTAGAGAGGATACCAGCTCTAGCGCCTTTGCTCTGAGATCCTCTGTTGCATTAGCAACAAATACAAGTGGTCTTGGCCGGTGTTTCAATATACCCTGCCTCTGGAGGGCCAGGACTATCCGCTCCACTCCTCCAGCAACTCCTGTGGCTCCAATATCTTTTCTTCCGAATGCTTCAGTGAGTCTGTTATACCTTCCTCCGCCGACTAATGCCCCAGAATCAGTGGCTTGGTCAAATGCTTCAAAAACCACTCCAGAATAATAGTCAAGTCCACGCACTATACCAAGATTAATGCGCGCTCCTTCTACCTTCTTTGTCTTGAGCAAGTCCATCAAGCTGACTAACTGCTGCCAGCTGTCAAGCTCATTCACGTCAGCCCTGCTGGCAACTTCGTCGACATTGCCTTTTAGTTTTGACAGATCTATTAGTGCCTGCATTTTTACACGCTCTATTTTGTCCTTATATTCTGCAAGCACAGCCTGTGGCCCCTTTTTTGGTACCTTATCTACTGCGCGAAACATTTCAAGCACCACCTCTTCGCTAAAAATGCCCAGTTTTTTTCTTATGTACTGCTCAAGAAGCCGTCTGTCGTTTATGTCGATTGCTACCTTTAGGCCTAATGTTCTGAAAAAGGTGTAAACAAACTCGATTACCTCAGCATCGGATTCTTGGCTGAAGGGGCCATACACTTCAATATCCCACTGGTGGAAGTAGCGGTAGCGCTCAGCTTGAGGCTCATCATACCGCCATACACCGGCAAACGAAGCCAGCTTGACTGGCATTTTTAGATCGCGCCTTGACTCAACATACCGCGTTAGACCGATAGTGAGGTCAAAACGAAGGGCGACATTCCTGTCTCCCTTGTCCTTGAAAGCATAGATTTCGTTTGAGATTGCAGCACCGCTCTTTGCCTCTAATGTGGCAAGCATTTCAAGAGGAGATGGCTCTGTGAGTCGGAAGTTGAACAGCCGCGCAGTTTCAAGGAACCTATCGCGTACATAGTTTATGTTAGCATACTCTTCAGGATCAAGATCTCTCATGCCACGGGGAAGCTCTAGCCTAGCCACACCAGTAGCCAGCGGTGAGTTAGCATTTAGATTTTGCGATATTTTAGGATAGAATAACGCAATAAATAGTCGTCATTTGTTCATGGTTATATTGGCAGGCGGCTACCGATTCCTCGACCATATGACAGATGCCATTATAGAGGCTTACGGCTCCACGTTAGAGGAAGCCTTTGAAAACGCTGCTAAGGCGCTCTGCGACACGATGATCGATTTGAAAACCGTTAGAGCAGAAAGAGAGATTAAATTTTCTGCCAAAGGCAATGACCTTTATTCGTTGCTCTTTGATTGGCTAGATAAGGTGATGCTTTTGCTGGTGGCAGATCGGATAGCAATGTCTCAATTTTCTGTCAAGATAAAACAGCATAACAACGGTTATTTTCTTGAAGGCATTACAAGAGGAGAACCACTTGAGCTGGACCGACACCACTACAAAGTGGAAATCAAGGCAGTGACATATCATGAGATGGAGATAAGGCAAGAAAAGGATATGATAACCACGAGATTCCTGCTTGACCTCTAAAGCGTTCAGAAGATCTAGTTTGAAGAAAGGCTTACGAACTAGGTTGTTGAGTCCTGGCTGCAATTTCTCTGCACATGCCAACATCTCCGACATGAACGTTAATGAGGTATGGTAATGCATTCTCTATTGCTAACAAGCACAAGCACTGGACAATTTAAACACAAAGAAGAGCAAATCACATAATTGCCAAAGACAATTAACATACGAGATTGCAAAAGACACACACCCAGAAGACAAAGAGACAATACTAGATATATAATTCAGCAACCTTCTGTAGAAGGCCGTCAGTGCATGTGATCTCTTTCTGAGTTTTATCAAGGAGATACTCATCATTATGTAGAGTCAGTTATTGACAGTGTACTTTCGTACTTTCGTACTATTAGCCAAACCACTGTTCAAGCGACTGGTTGCGGTTCGCTAAAGACTTTTGCAGCTTGTCAAGTATGCTGCTCACTCTATCTGCGGAGAAGCTTTTTTCGACACAGAGAAAATCCAGTATGCTTTCACGATTGACCTCACCAAATTCGATCTTGTCAATGTTTGGAACTTCAGGATCGAGAAAGATCTTGCGTATCTCATGATAGGGCACTTGTAGAAGCAGGCTCTCGATTTTTTTAACATTCTCCAGCCTGCCATTTTCCTTAATCAATTTGATTGCAGTCTTTGGGCCAATACCAGGAAAGCCACTAGGGTTAAAATCGGTGCCAATAAGTATCCCCACATCTACGAGCTGCTCACGTGTTAGGCCAGTCTCATGCAACACTTTGTCGTGCTCAAGTATTTCCGGTTCTACTTCGATGTAGGTGTTGCGGTTAGGCACCTTGCGCTTGCCGCTAATTGCCAGATTGCGTACCAGCTTTTTGGCTCCAAACAATATCGAGTCATAATCTTGGCTTCCAACTGCAAATGCAATATCATGTCTTGTAAGATAAGAGGCTGCCGCTTCCCCGTCAGAGGGTGCCTGAATGTAAGGAATGCCAAGGGAGGACAGCAATTTTTTTGAATCTTCCACCATTTCAGGAGTTAGGATGGCCGTGCGTGTACTATATTTGCGTGCGTCCTCCATCCTACCTTCCTCAATTGCAAGATGATATTTTTCTGCTGCCTCTTTTTTCAGCTGACTTCTGCGCTCTATTTCAGCCATCTTGAGCTCGTTTGCCTTGCCGTCAAAAACGTAAACAGGCCTAATATTATCCATCAGTAGGTTGGCGTTCCTATAGAATAGGCCGCTCAAGTGGCTCGTTACTTCTCCCCTGCTATTCGTAAGTAGCTCCCCTGTCGGCCCCCTTATAATGCTGAGGAATTGGTAAATCGTATTGTAAGCATCAATTGCAACAACCTTGCCTGCCAACTCGGATAATTTGAGTGGCATAGGCGTCACCAGTGGCTTGAGATCTAGGCCCATTTCTTGCTATCACACAATACACATGATGGCACAACAAAAACTTTAACTCAGAAGTAACAAAACTTCCTCACAGTGAAGCAGAAAAGTAACCCTATTCTCATTAAATCCTGAATAAGTAAAAGCATCAATAGCATTGGATGACTCCTTGCTATATACCAATAGGCATGGCCTTTTGTGCAAGGATGAAGGATATAATTACGATAACAAACTCTCTAATGATAATCCACCCTTAATCCTTTGCCTAAGATGATTGCACTAAAATTAGGATGATTACCGTCCAAAGGCTCGGCGGCTCTAAGGACTTAAAAAGCAGTATGAAAAACAGCACATTAAATAAGGTTGTCAATAAAACGAAAATCAAAATTAGCAATCCATGAATTGCCAGCACATGTCAAAAGCTGCTTTCGCACAAAAAATACAGACAGTCGTTGTCAACATAACAACAGGACATGGGCTATTGTTTATAGGTTCTAAGGGTTTGGGCTATCCATTCAACATCTTCCTTTGTCTTTGCCAAGCGTCCAATCTTTATGCAGTCACGAATGTCCTTTGACTTAAGCTTTGTCCATACCGCCTCCGCTATTGCTACAGCGACATCAGGTGTGACCCCTTCACGGAAAAGGATGTGGTTACATACCTCTTGAAATGAGCCAAATGAGTATTGTTTGAAGTGGAGCACTACAAACCTTGATAAGAGCGGCGTCAGCATTCTGTCGGTCCCGTTGCTAGTTGCAAAGACCCATGTCTTTAGATGGGTGTTACGCGTCTTTTGGAACTTGGTTTCCGCTAGGATACCCGTCTCCATTAGACTCAATAGTGCAGTCTGATCCTTCGTTGGCATGTGTTCTATTTCATCCACAATCAGATACCGCGGCCTTTTATCAAACAGATAATCGATCATGCCAGATTTAGTGCTATGGCTTCCAAGTGTAAAGTAAGAGCGATCGAGTCTCATGCATTCAACCATGAAAAGTGTTTTGGCAGACGCTGGCGGGCCAACAAGCAACATGTGGACAGGTTTTTCAGAAGATAGCGATAGCTGAAACAGCCTTTTCACATCGCTGTAACCTACTATGCTCTCAAATAGCGGCTCTGGTTTAATGTCGTTCAGCCTTTCGATCCGCGGCTTGATAAGGTGTTCTTCGTGAGCTCGAACTGGCAGCTTATCTTCAGGCATCTCAAATTAGTGTAGAGGTAATAGATTTTAGAGGTTCCTACTAAACTGTAATATCTACTAGCTGAAATTTTCTAGACTCTAGTTGGTGAATAAGCGTATAGCACCCATTGTATCGCCCGTCAACTTGAGGGTGTAAGCTGCGGCGTCGGCGGAGGATATTTTTGAGAGTTGGTCAAGGAATTGAGCCTTGTCTTTACCGCGCTCATAAGTACCTCCGGATTCTTTCACGCAGAGTGGGAACTTTTGCATCTTGATGCCTTTTGAGGTAAGATGTCCGATAAAGCCTCTATAGGCATCAATATTGTACCAGTCCCAACCGCGCTCCTCGCTGTATGCTATCCATACATCTATTGTATTTTGAAAAAATGCCTTCCGGCGCAGCTCTTCGAGGGTCATGTGTTAAAAGTCTGCCCGGCGCATTTTGCTTCCGCAGCGCGGGCACGCTCCACCCTTGAATCTATGGCCGCAGGCTATACAGATATAGTTAATTCCTCCACCTCCACCCAGCATGCTGCCAAATCCACCTCCACCTCCGCCCATCCCCATACGGGCCATCATGCGCCTGCGCATGTAATATGAAATGCCTATGAAAATTGCGATTGCTGGAATGAGCCCCCACAATCCAAGCCACATTGTAAAGAGCAGACTTATGGCAAGTGAAACCATTATCCATGCCATTTGCTGACCTATCCAGTTCAATTAATTATCAAATGATATTGGAATTATTCTTTTATTAAGTTTTCCAGAGGAAGTACTAGAAAATCAAAGTATCTGTCAAACAATAGATAAGATAGAAGCATTAGTATTGCCACAAGTAATCAATAAAACATTATTTTTGCATGCTTTAATTACTTCTTTGACAAAATGATGATAATAGCACGTACTCGCTTAGTTTGATCTCCTCTTTTAGGCCTGCTCTTATCTTGGTCTCCTTTTATTGTTATCATTCTCCAGAATTATCGTAAACTAACAAAAAAGCTGCCAAAGGTCTGCAAATACCTTGATCGAATGCGGTTTCGGCAGGCTCTACGCTGTTGAGTTTGGGTTTCATGTAGGATAGAGTCATGTCAAAAGCTGATCTAGCAACTTTTTATAAATATATATGCAGCGACATCAACCTTAACCTGACATTACATCAGATGAATATTCAACAACATTCCCTGCCAAAAATGCATTAAAGAGCAATATAGTCTTCGTCTACACAGTGCATAATCTAATCGTGTTTGTCTCTTTTGCGTTGGAGGATCTTTCTAATTACACATAATTTCTTATGACTGAGGGTATTGAGACAGTTCTATGATAATAGCCCCCCTTTACAGTTTCCATGTGGCGCAAGAAGTCATAGAAGCTGTCTTTTCATGCAGGTATCAGAATCAAGCTTAAGGTGTTTGTTCAGATTAATTTTAAAAACTACTCTAATATTTAGATGCTCTAGTCTGCTCTGAAAATGGCTGTTGCTCCTTTATTCAATCCTTAGAAGATCATATCTCCGTATTCGTATTGCTTTTAGGTCAATTAATTTACTGTCAATCACAAACTTTATACACAGTTAAATGTAATAACTTGCATTCTGAATTATTATTGTTGCCAAAGCCAGCTGCCGCGGTTTCAATCTTTGTGCTGTGTGAGACCTGCTACTGGTGTGCAACATTCCTTGACAAGACTAAGGTGAACGATAGGTGCCCGATGTGCTCAGCTCCTCGACTATCAAGCTTTCCAATAATGCCAGACGAATCGTTTATTTTCAGCTATGAGGCCAAGCGCGGAGTCGAGCTGGACTTTGGCCGCAGGAAACGATCAGGATGAGTTTACAATCTTAAGTTCTAGGTTGTTTCCGTTCCTATCGTAGGCGGCTATTGTGTTGTCCTCGTAGGGATGACTGATGATGATGGATACAAATCCCGTAAAGTGGTGTAGGTCTTCAAGCGATGGATTGTTTGAGCTTCCGGGGTGAGAGTGTGCTGTGCCAACGTTGGGTATGGTGTAGGGAAGATCATGGATTCCAAAGCCCGAGTAAAATGGGCCACTCTCAGCAAATGGAGGGATTACGACTCCATCGACTGCGATCTGCTCTCGTGTACTCTTGCCCTGTAGGATGAGTATGGCCTCATTTGGATGGTGTGTCTTTGCCCATGTGATTATGCTGTCCGCTACCTGTCTCGTGATGACGACGGCGCGTGTATTCTTTCTCTCACTCCTTTTCAAAGACTATGAAAACTCTTTGGGTTTGGCTTTTATTTTAACATTAACAGATCCTCAGCACCTTTAGTGAGAAAAGATTTCCATGAGGCTGAGGACCAAAAGGGAGGCACTAGACCTCCACTGGTTTGTATACGGCTCGGTCTTCTTTGTTTGCAACTTGTCAGGGACACAGGTATCGATATCTTGAAAAAGCGCTGAGTCCTTCGGTCATATCTCAATATGTGTAATAGGGAATCTACCTTATCCTTTCTCTGTTTGTTTGATATTATTTTCGTGACCTATATGTGGTGCTCTACTAAAAACAAACAAGAGGTGAGTTGATTGCCCCTTTGGAGATGCTTGTTGGCCAATTTTGCATCACTATTGTAGCAATGCTAAATAAGCAGCTGATGCATATGAGCAGCAGCTCGATGATGATGACCGGATGTTATTGAAAAGGGAAGGTGTTAGCAACAAACTAATTCTCCGAAGGGGAGTGGTTGGCAACGACTGCGACGGGACGCCGCTACTCATAAATGGTAGGGGTGAGGCATATCGCGTCAACGATACTGCAGTCTCGCTTTGGAACATGTGTAATGGAATCACTTTTGACGACCTCTTGCTAGAGGTTCTCCGGATTTCAAGTAGTGGGCAAGATGATGTAAGGAAATCTCTTGAGCACATGATAAGGAAATTTCAGAAAATCGGAGTCATTGAATTACGAGATCAACATTATCCACAGATCTGAAATGCAAACATGATGTAGCCGGTCGTTATGCCGTTCCGCCTATATGGATAAAAGTTGTTAGTTTCCTTTGGCATAAGCTCGTGCTTGATTGTCAGAGCATCTTGTTTTGATACCGACAACTTGACCAACCGCTCTCCCAGTATTGTAGACCATGGAAGTTGAGGAAGTGCCCCTTTCTTGTTTGCAAGCACTGCTACAATTCTGTTTGGGTTCTCTCGGTCAAGTAGGACAGAATAGTTGCAGTCATCTTTGTCAGTAAACGGATCGGGCAGACAATATGGGTCAATATGCGCATATTCGCGGAGCCTATCGCGAAACTCATCTGCTAGTCCTGCAGCTATTGCAATATCTGCAAGCGACAATTTCTTGATATCTTCAGAAGTCGGTAGCTTAATTGACGTGGCCAGCACAGCAGCTTTTATTGCGAAGGTATGATTATATAATTTTTCAGTATAGACGCGTGTGCTTTTCGAATAGTTGCAGGGTACGTAACATATTCGTCTAATCCGACGAGGTTAGCAACAAGCAAAGATCTACCGGACTGATAAAGGCATAAATTGCAATACCCGTTCACAAATCAGGAGGGCCGGGGTACCCAAGCTAGGTAAGTCAGAGTGGACCCTAAAAGGGGTCAGCCTCGAGATCATATATGTTGTCATGGAGTATGACGCGCTAGCTGATGTCCTTCGGGACTCGAGGGTTCGAGTCCCTCTCCCGGCGCTCATCTACGGGAGACTAGCATATGCTTTAAAACAGATGAGCGTGAAACAAAAGCCAAAGCAGTGAGCGTACAAACGAGACGACGACGTAAGAATGTAGAAGTATCCTTCAATGATGCCGCGACAGCAGTTGTAACAGCACCGACACAAGGAATACAACAATCTAAGACAGAAGAAAAAGAAAACTATGAGGCACTTGACCGGCTTATAGACTCGATAACTAGAGATTTTTCAAGGAAAGGGATCAATTCGAGACTAAAGGCACTTGCTAGGAAAAGTAATAGTCGGAACACATCTACAATCTGTGACCATATTCTTGCGGAACAGACCGAACTCAACATCAAGACATCTACTGCAGAAAGTAAAGTCAAGAGTCTGCTCTGGCTTTCAAGATTCTTAAACGACAAGCCATTCGAAGAGATGACAAAGCAAGATATTCTAAGTTACCTCAACAGCCTTCGTAAGTCGACATCTATAGACCCTCAGCAAAAGTGGATAGGCTCATATAACAACCGTCTACGCTACTATTTGAAATTCTTTAGGTGGCTTTACAACAAAGAAGAGCCAGATTATCGAAAGAGAATTAGCCCGCCATGCATTCAAGGACTTAGACAACTTCCAAGACAAGAGAAATCATCATACAAACCAAGCGACCTGTGGGATAGTCGTGAGCATGCAACCTTCCTGAAATACTGTCCAAATGTACGCGACCGCTGCTACCATGCAATGGCAAATGATATGTCAGCTCGCCCACATGAGATTTTGAACCTGAAGGTAAAGGACATCATTTTCAAGTCAACAGATGAAGGAATACAGTATGCAGA
>JBKPNF010000261.1:0-10175 GCA_046732455.1 Thermoproteota archaeon
TATTGGACCGAATGTGGCAATAATTTTTTCTGCTTGAACTGACTCGACAACTCCAATATCTTTACCGTCCCTAGTAAAGATTGGTTTGTTTACAATTTTCTGCCAGTCATCAATTTTTTTTTCAATTGGAGATGCCATATATCTAAAAATTCATGCACCATATATGATTTAATTGTTCCAAGGTTCATTCCCAGTGATCCCTTACGGCAGATCTTTCATCTATTTCTCTGGGACCACGTTCAGAAAGTATAGGCATCGCGAGGGAAGCTAATCTACAAATAGGCAGCGATAGTCAAACTTCCTCTTTTAACGGCTCACGAGAACTTATTTTTCTATAGCAGTTTATACAAAGCATTGCGTTATTGTAGCGATAGATTTTCTTATTTGGATTGAATAGGGAGAATTTCGAAAGTTCCGCAGAGCAATTATCACAACTCTTCTTCATATACAATACATGCCTTCCAAGTTATTTAAAAGAGATGGATAGTTGATCCGGTAATGAGAGCATGAACGCGGACTATGATAGCCACCAATCCTCGCCTGCAGGAGTCGCTATGAATACGTATAGCATCTTATGAGACGGCGTCGTCCAGATAACGGAGGAATGGTCGCCAGCACTTGTAGTACCATCTGAAGAGATCTTAGCTAAGCTAAATCCAAATGCTCAAATATTTTTCTCTTATTTCCTTCTCTCGCCTTCTGGTTTTCCAGGATGAAACATTGCAAGAGAATTTACGACGCTGAATGATTGTTTCCCTAATAAGAGCAGGATCATTCAGCACATTTGGATGTAAAAACAGTCGATAGGTTCTGACGGTCAATATCTGTAAAAGATATAATAGAAATAAAAGGTAAAAAATAGATTCTATGCCACGCGGCTGGGTGGTGGCTGGAACCATCTATTTCTTCGTCTTTTTAGACCTTTTTTCTATTCTTTTCTGTGATGCCCGGAACAGTATCCGAAAGGCTGACCATTCCTGCTGTTGTTGAGGAGCCGCCGCTTTCAGTACCAGAAGTTCCTGTTGTGCCTTCGCTAGTGTAAGTAGTCCTCGTTGTAGTAGTTGTGGCTGATCCTCCTCCTTTGGATTCAAAAGAGCCTGTTGCTGATCCCGCCGCTCCTCCTCCTTCTCCTTCCTGAACTCGAACTGTTTCTTTTGCAGTCTGGGCAAAGGATCTAGCTGTATTTGAAGTGATATGTGATGCTTCCTTTGCATTCTGTCTTGTATAATTCGTAGTAGCTCGGGTAGCCTCCATTCCAGCAAACATCATGTTAGTAGCCATGCGTGTAGATGACACATATGCTTCTGCCATGGCTCCGATGGTTCTGGCGTAAATGTTAGCCATTTCCCTTGGAGAGAAGAAGGGCATCATACCTGTTTGCCAATAATGGGCTACTTGTCCTATCCTTTCTGCCATAGGAGCCCAAGCTGATTGCATTGAATTGATAACCTCTTTTTGGGGACTCAAGGAAATTGTCTGCAATCTCCATTGATGCATCAGCTGTTTCATTCTGGTAATCTGTTACGGTCTGAGAATACCTTGGCATTTCTCTTCTTACTTCTTCAATAGACCTGCGGACGTTAGCCTTTGTCTCGTCTAATGAACGAATAGTTGCTTCATGCTGCTGTTGTTGCAGTTGAATATCACTGCTATATTCATTATCACGTTCCTGTTGTTGTCGTCTTGTTGATGATGAGATATAGACTCGTAGGTATACTCAAAGAAAAATAAGGATTCCAACTGATAGTATCATGCAATGCAGTTTAGAACGATATTATGAAACAAGCAAATCCTTCTTGCTAGTGTTACTATCCTCTAATATCCCTTTTTGTTTTTTGTATTTTTCTCAGCAGAATAGGGACAGCTTTAATTTGACTTTATTTGCGTTGCTACAGATCTCTCGTTGAATCTTTGCCATTCAGAGATGGTGTCGCGTAGGCATGAATGAAAGTAAAAATTGATGGTTGAAACTTTATATCATTTCTCGCTATTCCCATAGTGTAACAGGCCATGGTTGGAGAATTGTATACCTATCAAATGATGGGATACAACCGTATTGCCATGTTTTTGACCATCAAGCAAAAAGGACTATGTCATCTATGTAACCAGCAAATTGGCAAGATATCTCCAATAGCAAAAAACATGGCAAACCACCGCGCTATTATCATGTTCGCTGTGCCAAAAGGATACACTTGCTCTAATTAGAGTATTCAGCTAGCTTAGGGCTATCACATTATTAAAATTATCCAAATTAGTGTGTCCACCCCTCAGCACCTTTGACACTGCACGAGTGCACAAGTTCATTTCTTTACTTTAATACGGCGATTGTCGGCATAGTTACTGTAAGGGTAGGAGTCGCAAGGGCTGTTTGCTGCAAGTAGGATGAACTTTGGTGATTCCTTGGATCATTCGAATTGGACAGAGATGGATTATTGGGGTGATGGTAAATATACTGGCAGAGATTTGGGCTAGTAGTTTAAGCATTTTTCATTACAGCGAATCATTATCTCTCTTGGATATTCTTATAACGCATAATCTGCAATTCAATGTACATGGAAATGACAGATAGGGACAACAGCAAAAGCTCTTCCCAGAATGATTCTCTAACAGAATCCTCCTCGCCATCGCCTTCTTCAATGTCATTTACTCCTACGACATTACAAACAATTCCAGTTGTTGAAGAGAAGCCTTCTATATCGAAACAATCAATCTTAAGTAATACGGTCATAGAAAAGAGATGGGTTACCAAGACGGAGACGGTCAGAGTTCCTGTGACATATGAAGAGATTTATGTTAATGGCAAACCTATGAGCAGCGGAGGAGGAGGAATTTTAGCCGATCTCAAAAAAGCATTATACGGGAAAAATGACTCTGCGAAAAAATCTAATAATACCGAGCCCAAGGGGGAACTTGTACCTATAAGTACAACAAAGGTGGAAAAAGTAATCCCTGTCTTTGGGGAGAAGATAATAATAACCAAGAAAATGGCAAAGTTAAATGATCTTGTGATTCGGAAAAGAAGAATAGTTGAAAATAAGAAAATCAAAGTGAACATTACGAAAGAAAGCGTCAAGATAAAACATCCAGATGGAAAAATTGAGGATTTGTCAACTTAACAATATAATAGATGATATGTATGTATTTGAGTAACATTGAACGGAAATTACGTTTTTCTTTATGCTCTAGCTGGCATTGACGCGTTGATTTTCAATTCTTACTGCAATGAATAATGCTTTAGAAGAGTGACGGTATTCATAATCTAGTTAAGCACACCAGATTATATTTATAAGAATTTTAAGTGTAGAAAAAACGCAGGATGTTAAATAGTATACATTGCTATTTTATGTATGTCAAATACAAAAGAATCAATTGCTTGGGATGATCTCATTAAGAAAGAAGCGAGAGGTGCTGTCGATGACTCTGATTTTGGAGAAGTTCAGGAGGTAGGACAGCAGTATGTCCTCACACAAAAAGGCATGGTAAGCAAGCAGAAATACTACATACCAAAATACCAGGTACAGGGATTTGATGGTAACACACTATGGTTCAATGCCTCTGAAAGCGACTTGGAAGGATGGAAGCGCGACTCACCGCCAGACAACAAAGAATATTCCAACTATAAGACGCAAGAAACGCCACCAGACGTTGAAACTAGGATACCTCTCATAGAAGAGCGGCTGAATGTGTCAAAGAGTACATCTACATCAGAAGCAACAATAACAAAGGAACCAGTCACTGAAACTAAGACTGTAGAAGTGCCAGTTACGCATGAAGAGCTTACAGTAGAAAGGAGATCCCCCAGTGAATCATCATCAACTACTGAAAGACCAGTTCAATCCAAAACGGACACGAAAGTTCAGCTAAACAAAGAGGATGTACAGGTAACAAAGGAGCCTTACGTAAAAGAGGAAGTTGTGGTGAAGAAAAAGCCTGTCACTGAAACTAGGACTGTAAGCGATACAGTGACAAGTGAAAAGGTTGATGTTTCAGGTAGCAAAGAAGTAGGATGAGCAGCGACTAACAATACAATGGTGAGAAACTTGTACCATGAGTGAAAATCCAGTTAATTCTAAAAGCGTAGACACCTCCTCCTCCGCTGTAGATGTAGTTGTTAATTGGGATAGGATAATTCACAAGAATGTCAGGACACTAGACAATCAGGGAATGGGCAAAGTGATTGCAGTACCTAATGACGAAGATACGATAATCATTTCATCGCAGGGCGGAGGCGAACAGTACAAGATACCTAGGTCTTTTGTATCGGGCTTCAATGGAGCAGAAGTGTTACTTAATCAAACTGCTTACAAAATAATGTCTTCTTCCTACAAAGTTGATAATGCATCTGCATATGAAGCAAGACCAAGCGATATTATCACTGGAGAGCATCAGCAAGAACAAGAAGAGACCACTGTTCCACTCATAGAAGAGAGGCTAAATGTGTCAAAGACAACTTCAACTTCTACATATACTCTTACAAAGGAGCCTATTGCAGAGAAAAAGACATTAGAAGTGTCAGTTACCCATGAAGAACTAGTTGTAGAGAAAAGACCCCCCAAGGACTCTTCTTCCCCATCTGCACAAGGTCCTGTAAAGTTGAAAACAGAAATTAAGGTGCTATTGAACAGAGAAGAGGTTGAAGTAACCAAAAAGCCATTTGTTAAGGAAGAGATAGTGGTGAAGAAAAAGCCTGTCACTGAAACTAGGACTGTAAGCGATACAGTGACAAGTGAAAGAATCGGCACGTCGGGCGCTGTTACCGGGCGGCAAGGCATTATGGGGACAGAAGAATAACAGATGGTAGTCTCGAGGCGGAGAATATAAAAAATGTCCTCATCCGCTGACCAGCAGCAACCACCACCATCCTCCTCCATCACCGACTTGGATAGCGTCAAAGGCAAAAATGTCAAAACCGTGGACTATCAGGATGCAGGCAAAGTAATTGCCGCTGTTGAAAATGAGGACGCAATAATAATTTCATTTGAGGGTCCTCACACCAGTTATAATTATAGAGTGCCCAAGAACCGCGTACAGGGGTTCGATGGTCCTGACTTGCTGCTTTCAATATCCAGAGCCGAACTTGCAGATTATGAAATCAGTGACATCCAAAATTATGCTGCACAGCTAAGAAGCATCAAGACTGAAACAAAAGACGGAGAAGAAGAGAGGATCGTACCCGTTATTGAAGAAAAGCTCAATGTATCAAAGAAAGTCATAACTGACGAAGCCACAATAATAAAAGAACCCATCACGGAGACAAAGACCATAGATGTTTCTCTTATGCATGAAGAGATAGACATAGAAAAGAGACCAGCAGCAACAGCAGAAGACAATACAGAGAGATTTGAGGACCCACCTTCCAGGAATACAAGAACTGAGATAAGAATTCCATTAATCCATGAGAAGGCTAAGATAAAGAAAGCACCCTATGTTAAGGAAGAGATAGTAATAAGGAAGAAGCCAAGAACTGAAACAAAAACTGTCAGTGAATCTGTGATTAGTGAGAAAGTAGATACAAGTGATAATCATACCGTTGCTCAAGCGTCTTGAATTTCAAAAAGATTTGGCACATTGATGTCAGTGATTGCATAGCATTGGAGAATTTCCATCAGGCAGGTTTTATCATAAAAGTTCTGCACACCTATATCAGGAAGACTTCATTAATGAATAAGTCCTCAGGAATGTTACCTGGGCGTCCTACTTATTGTGCTTGCTTATTTTTCAATAAAAACTCAAAGCTATTCCTATTCAATGTCAGCAAGCACCGCATATCACAATAGTAATTTGGTTTAAAGTTTACGTTGAACTAGAATCCACCACAATATGGTGTAACGATGACATTGCTTGTTTGTAGTGTATAAACTGGCTTTTGTCAAATATTGTACATGGATGCGAACATATCATGGTGACCTTTAGTCCTTTCTTTAGCCATTCAGAATGGGTCTTTTGCCACCATTTCTCTGCCTTGATAGATTCGCCAAACTTTTGATTTGTAGCTAGCGTCCCAGCAATGCCACTTACAAGAATTACTTCATCGCTTTTGTCAGATGCAATTCTTTCCTTTATTGCCTCCTCTAACAATACCTTTAATTCCTCAAAGGGTTGTACGTTTCCAGCTAATGCAGAGCTGTAAAAGGATCTCGTGTCAAAGGTTAAAAGGTTGCCACGGTTCACATTATCTTCATAGTCTACAATCTCCGATGCTATTTTGGAGATGGATGATGTATTATTATCCGTATTGACTGGAATATAGACAGTCAGATGTCCTCTCCTCAATGCTTCATTAACGTATTTTGTAGCAGCTTTCCTATCCTCAGGGAGATGTAGAACCAAAGCGTGCTGTTCAAAAGGTAGCTTTGTTGAATCAGGTATAGTGGCAGGTACCAACGTCATTATCGGTTACACAGTAAATAATATATAACTTAAAGCCAGGGACATGATGTTTTTGATGTTTTGAGTTAGCAAATCCTATAGGGAATATTTAGGGCTAGAATAGAAACGGACAGCTTTTGCTAGGTCGTCATGTGCTTTTTGGAGCCGAATGTCAAAAGCTGAATATATATGCCCCCAAAACTCAGTTACCATAAGACAGACTTTCACCCAATGATTCAATTGTAGTTGTCATCGTAATGGTCAGGATAAATAGCTATTACAAGTTAGATGAAAGGCTAAATCTGTAAGGTAAGGAGTAAGCTTATCTACTGCGGTATATTTCCAACTCACGGAGCTGCTATACTTTTTGCAAATGGTAGCAGTTAGTGAGAGAGGGGTGGCTGTTGTCAGATTGGAACAACGACAATAAGGATTACGATAACAAGGATCTTCGCAATCGATCAAAAGAGGACTCTAATGAGGATAAGGACAGACCGCTAGCTAAACTGATTGTTGTAGACGATGAGCCCGATATAGTTCGTGTTCTCAAGCAAGGTCTTCTCAAAAATAGATTTTTGGTAGATGCATTTACCAATCCAGAAGAGGCATTGCAAAACTTCCAATCTAATTCAGAGGATTACTGTTTGATGCTATCTGACATCCGAATGCCAGAATTGTCTGGAATACAACTAGCAAGAAAAGTCAAAGAGATTAATCCTGATGTTAAGGTTCTTCTTATGACTTCTTTTGAGATAAAAGATAATGAATTTTCTAAAGTATTTCCTTCTACGCATGTTGATGGCTTTGTTCAAAAACCAATTCAGATTAAAGATTTGACTAACAAAATATTGAGTATTATAGGCAAAACGAAACGAAGGATAGATTAGGAATTTTTAAGAGTCAATAGCTACGATGATAAATGAATCCAGAAATGTTCCAATAACGGAAAGCATTTTTTAGGATTTTTTTGTCCGACAACTAGTCTGAATACCCCAAAAATAATGCCGTACCGACATGCCCAGATGGTACTAACCTAACCAAGCAACTGGTAAATGTGAGGTAAAGCCGACACCAACCTGTTCGACCACTATATGCTTGGCACAAAGAAGGACAAATGCAAAAAGGAGTAGCACTGCTATGTAATTCTCCTCTCTATTATTCCCTCCTTAATCTGTATAGCAGATAAAGCACATTCTTAGGCGCTGATGACTCCTCGTTTTCAGCGTCTACAACTCGAAAGTCAACTAAGTCGATGTTATCACCCGATTGTGCTAGGAATGTGTTAACCTCAACTTCGATGAAGGAAGGTTCTCCTGTAAATTGTTTTATACGTTCTTGAACCATTTATTTCTCTATTCCACCCCCCCATCTATTTTCTCTCTTGTCTTCTTCTCCGTCTATATTGACACCTTATTATATAGATAAAAAATAATAATAAAAATGGTTCCGTCATATTCATGGGTGTCACGTTTGGGTGTTGAAAAGTGAGTGTTATTGGTTGGTGAACTTGGTAGCTTCTCTGCAATCTCCATTGCTCTATCTAATGCCAGTGCAATCTTGTCCTTTTCAGGCAATCTGATGTTGTTTATCTCACCGTATCCCAGAAGCCATCTCAATGTTGATGCGAGATGCTCTAACAGCTCCTCATTAATCCGCTTCAGCTTAAGAGCATCGCGTAACTCCTCAGCAGCCATCTGATATGATAAGTATCAATGCTGTTGTTGTCTGTATTATTACTACCTGTAAATTACTATAGAACAAGGCTCATATCCGTAATGATAGATGAAGAGAATCCACGATGCAAGACTCACCTACCACCGCTCTATCATGAGGCGTTGGCAATCTTTTAAAGTTGCTTCTTTCATTTTTATAACTTATAAATTGGATGTTATGGTAGATAGAATACCAACAATATGTCAGCATCCAGCATTGGTCCAACTCCGGAAAGCGGCGATACAACAGGTCCACGTACAAGAATAGCTCAGTCCTTCGTATGTAAGACATGCAGTAAATCTTTCAAGTCTGACAATGAACTTAATTTGCACAAGGCTTTAGATCACAAGCCATAGTTCAGATAACGATAAAGCAAGATGCCCGAGCATTCGTTAACACCCAGAGAGGTTAATAACCCTCCTCTTCTAGCTCTCAACAAGGGCAACTCCAACAGTAATAGCTTTATAGTACGACTTCCGCTAGGCTCACAATACAGAACAAAGTCCATTTCGTACAATCATGTTAATGCTTGTCATGCATTATTATACTAGAGATATATATTAACGGCGTCAGGATGCTGGAATATAATGTGTATAATTCAGCAATTTAGAAATGCGTATTAAAAATAGAATATATCTTCATTAACCTTCTCTACTTCATATTAATATTTTGTCGGCGGTACACTCGTCCAATGACCAGTGGTTCGACAGGAGAAAAAATCAAGGAAAAGGTAAAGGAAACTATTGGAACGGGAGAAGGTGGAGGACAAAAAATCAAGGAAAAGGTAAAGGAAACTATTGGAATGGGTGGTAGAGAAGGTGGCGGAGCTAGGAATGATGAGCTTGGACCGGGTGCAGCCTCTGAAGTTGAGGAAGAGGTTGCGAAGACAAGCTCAGACAGCCCAACAAAAAGGGTGGAAGGTTCTGGTAAGGCTTTAGGAAAGGAAGAAGGCGCCACCGAGTAACGATACACGATCTACAAAGACAGGACACGACGGTACATCAAGCGGTAGCAATAGGGCTCTAAACTTATCGGGTCACAGCCAAGTTCATGTCCCGACAGTTTGTAAAATCTTATTCGCCATAGCGTCTCCAAAAATCTCAGAGAATGGAGCTTAGTTAAGTAATCCTTAAAGGAACTAGCTTTTTTCCTTTGTTGTTAACATGAACCACTCTTCTTCAAAGGAAGGAACAACAACTGCATCAATAGCAATAATTGCCTTTATAGCAGCGCTAGGACTGATAGTCACAATCGCAATTACTGTCTCGGAGACAGCCAGTGCAGTTCCTCAGTTTAATCAAGGACGATGCATCCAGTTGAGAAACAATACAGAGCAAGAATGCCAATACATCTTCCAAAATAATCCATAAAGAAGTCCCCCCAAATGTCCCAAGAGTTCACCTTTCTGAACGTCAGTTATGTTCCGATAAGTTTGAGCCCGCAATAGTTGGAATTATAAGGAACCCCTTCAGACATTGAATTGACTTAATTTGAGTTCTTTAGCCGTCATGAGGGGTGCTGACGAACGAACCCTCCTCTAATTTGAGAAACCATCAGCAATGCGTATGGTATACTAAATTCAGATGTCAAGCACACCGCAAGATAAAATAAAGAGTATTAATAACGATTATTAGTTCCACCACACCAACCGCTCTCATATATGCTCAAAGTAGCAGTCATTGGAGCTACAGGGGCGGTGGGCCAAGAATTCATCATTGCCCTAAACAAGCACAAGTGGTTTGAACTGACACAGGTGGCCGCATCTGAAAAGTCGGCTGGGAAAAAATACGTTGACGCGATCCGTGATCCAAATTCTGGCATTTTGCGCTGGCACAACAGGGAACAAGTGCCAGAGTACATCAAGGACATGGTTGTCAGCAAAGTAGACGACATCAAGCCAGATAATTTTGACCTCATATTTACTGCACTTGAATCAGATGACGCAAAAATAGTAGAGCCTAAGTTCGCCAAGACCACACCCGTCATAAGTACTGCTGCGGCATTCCGCTACGAAAGTGATGTACCAATATTGATACCCGGCATTAATGATAATCATGCTGAGCTGCTGAACATCCAGAGGAAGAACCGCAGCT
>JBKPNF010000262.1:0-3910 GCA_046732455.1 Thermoproteota archaeon
CCTGTCAGATATTTCGTGGACAAGGCTGTTATGCTGAGTAAATATTATAGTCTTGGCACCTTTGTTCTCTGCAAGGATTTCTCTTAGCTCTTCTATTTTGGCCCTGCTGTTCAGCGCAACATTCATTGCTTTGTTTCTTGCCAACAAGGCTTCCCTTGCCGTCCTGTTTCTCCCTGACATTATTATCAACTTTTCAAGGGTAATCGCATACCTTTGAAAACTGAGTTTTTTTATGCATTCCTGATAGATGCTCATATTTCTTCTGTACTCTTCTAGTTCATCTGGCAGCATTTCCACCGTCCTCCTTTCAATTTCATAGGAAGCAAGGTGTTTGTCTCTAGCAAGCTCATCAGGGCTGACCTGAAACACAACTTCACCCACGAGCCTCGGTAGGTCTTTGTGAAGATCATCTTCTCTTTCAATCGTGGCGGTAAGGCCCAAACGAAATGGTGCTGCCATTTGCTCCGCTATTGTTCTGTAACCCATAGCTGCCAAATGATGCACCTCGTCAAATATTACAAGCGAAAATTTGTTACCAAGAAAAGGTGCCCTTATGTAGGCTGAGTCATATGTCGATACTGTAATTGGCTGTATGTCATCGCTACCTCCGCCGAGGCTTCCTATTCTGAGGTTTGGAAAATATTTTGAGAGGGTAGTCATCCACTGATCCATCAAGTCAAGCGTCGGAACGACAACAAGCGAAGCGGCATTTGCTTTTACTATGGCCCTGATCCCAATAACGGTTTTGCCAGAACCCGTAGGCAAAACGAGGCATCCTCTCAAACCTGCACGGAGCCAGTTTTCTAGAGCCCTGTGCTGATAATCCCTCAATGATAGGTGTGAGGACGATGAAAGCGAAGATGATAACATCATCGTCGTTTCTTCTGATAAAACATAATCTGAATATTCTATTCCACTCTGCTTGAGATATTCGATAATATTGGAGTAGTATAGAGCAAGTGCTCTTAGCACATTCGTCCTCGGGTCTAATATGGCAAATGGAATATGTGCAAGACCTCTGATGATTATGGTACCCTTATCATAAGTTAAGGTAACTTTGAGCACTAGTAATTTTATCAAAAAAGCATTAAAAGTCTTACCCCCTAAAACTCAATTCTCTACGCTGGTAGGTAAAACAACAATATATCTATTGTATACAAATAACTAAGTTGTTTAGGTCGTTAGGTCTATCTACCCCACTATATATCTGCCTCCACTAGCCTTTGGTATTTGCGACGACACCACAATACATGTGTGTTGATAATTGTCATGATATCGCGTTGTATTGCTTGGATCAACAGAAATAGAGCTTCAAAAAGTGCAGGTAAATGATTGAGTTTCTTACTGCTTTGATAATACCTGCGCCGGCTGATGGCTGACGAATATGATGGCAGCAGAGCATATGTTCATGCAACCATGGGATCCATTATTTTATTCCCTAGCATAGACATGCCCTAGACCAAGTATTTGAACACAATAATCTTATTAGCAAGTAAGTAATTGCTACTAGGTATGACAGAAGAACCAGACGAGGAGGCTAGGACAGGCGCCACATGTACAGTAGTGGATGTATGGGAGTTGCTGGGCAGAAGGTGGTCGCTCCACATTTTGAAAAATCTAAAAACAAAAGAAGTCATTAGGTTTAACGAATTGAAAAGATCGCTGCCCGGCATCAGCAGTACAGTGCTTTCAGAGCGGCTGCTGGAACTAGAGCGTGAAGGGCTTGTGACGAAAAAGATCTACCCTGAGGTGCCACCACGGGTAGAATATAGTATCACGCCTCAGGCAAGAGAGCTAGGAGTGATAATAAAAGATCTGGCGCGTTGGGCAAACAGGTGGAAGCGCCCAGAAATAAAGCCACTCGCTGCGCAAAAGAAAAGTTAGGGCAGTTTTTGGAACCTCCTGCCGTCCTTCGCGCTGACCACACCTATTTCCACAATAGGCTGCTCACCAAGTGCCCTTTCTATCGCTTTGTTGCTCAATGCTACAGCCTGCTCGACGCTCATGTCAGCACTATACTCGCTCTGTACCACGTCTATTGCTGCGTCAGCCGACCTGCCTATTGCAAAACCAGAGCCGCGGAAGAATGTCCCACTTGGGTCAACCTGATAAAGCTGTACACCAGTCTGGTCAATGCCAGCTATTATCACAGATGCAGCCTGTGGCCTAACTGCGTACACAGTGTAATTGTGCAGGAATGATCCAAGATGCTTTGCAAGTGAGCCGACATCTATCGGGCTCTCAAAGTTGAGCCGATGTTTTTGTGACTCAAGTCTCAGCTCATCTATCAGCTGCAGTATGTCTCCAATATATCCTGAACCAGTTGCGCCTACATGGCCATCGACTACAAATATCTTTTCTGCCGGGTCTATCAGTGGCCTTACTGGCTTAATGTGGCTTGCTAGAAGCGCAAATGCAGGTGTCTTGATTCCTATTGTGGTTGATCCCCTATTTACTGCTTCAAGGGCGCTATCAACTAACACCAACCGGCCTTCTGGCCCATAATAGTACGGGTACCTTCCTCCAGCAGCCATGCTTCCTCCTCCTGCTGTCTCCGCCATCCCTTACTTTTTCACCTCCACTGTTGCCAAAAGGTTTGAGATCGTAAGCACTTCAATGCCGTTGCCGGAGCCAGGATCCCGTTCCATCGCTGCAGCCACTGCTTTTGTAGCCACAGCCTCCGCCTGTTCGTTTGTGATTTCTTTGTGATACATACTCTCAAGCACCCCATAGGCAATGGGTGACCCGGAGCCTGATGAGGCAAAATCTTCATTTGTTATTGCCCCACTCATATCCGCTGCATAAACATGCCCGCCTTCTTGGTCAACACCGGCGACTAACAGTTCGACAAAATAGGGTTGATAGTTCTTTAGGCCTGAGTACGCAAGGTTTGCGATCAATCTCGCTGATTCCTTGGTCGTGAGTGGAAAGCCTCTCCGCAGCTCCATGAGCTGGCGCTCTCCCTTGGCTACTTTAATCAAATACTCCGCATCGGATAACTGTCCCGCAATTGCCACTGCAAGTGTGTCATCTACCTTGGCTATCTTTTGCGTTATTTTTGAGCCAATGAAAAAGCCCTTGCTTGCTCGCTTGTCAGAGCCTAATACGACTCCTTCTTTGGTCTTGATACCGACGATTGTAGTCATTTCTGATCCTAGTATAGGAAGATGAGGGATTAATTGACCCGTATTACTGGAAATAAGTCACAGCTCCTTTGTCCTTGTTAAACTCTTCATAAATTAAGTGCGTATGTCAGCAGAGCGCTCCGCAAGCCGATCAATGGGTTTGCTCAAAAAAGGCCTACAGCAATTAGGACGAATGGCAGTTCAATGTTTTCAGGCAAGGGCGAACCGGCATATTTTCGTCGGTTAGCTCCGCTGTCCTATAAACCCCATTTTCAGGCCCTTTTTGGTAGACGGCTCGTATCCTGTAGATGGGCTGCTGCTTTCGTTTGTGGCCATTTTAACTGCCTCTACCATGGTTGCAATTATATATATCGTGCTATCACGGCAGCGGTCATAGCAGGATCTCTTAACAAGAGGCCTATAATTTCTGGCTGGTGCTTTCAAATCCGGGAAAGGCACTATAATCTCTGATAATGGAGTCACTTTGTAAAGCTAATTGATCGCACTAGTGTCTCTATGATCCAATATGTACGCATCAAGCGTGCTCTGCATCACCTTTGTTATCTGCTCATAGATGGTATACGACCCCACCATCGCCTGCACCTTTTCTTTTTCAGTGGATGCATTGGTCTCGATGACAATATAGTCTGCGATCAATCGGAGGTTGATTTGAAAGGAGCCATCGTCGCTTGTCCACTGCAGTGTATAACCTGTATCGCTTCTTATCATGCCTATCCACCTAAGGTTCTTAAACCACCTGCCGATCAAGTGGTGCATAACATCTG
>JBKPNF010000263.1:0-4717 GCA_046732455.1 Thermoproteota archaeon
ATAGAATCACCAGAGGTTGGTGTATCGATATTTTCCATAAGCGTATCAGTTAGGTAATGATACGCCTCATCAGCTTTTACTGAATGCATAGCGATAAGTTGGCATTTGATATTTTTTGCAAGAAATATTGCATAATCCGAAGCGTGCACTGAAGCTTCTGAGCCATCTACTGCAATGAGTATTTTTGAAATCTCTGCACTCATAGAAGAGAAGATGGTACAAAGAAGCTAGTATAAATTAATATCGCATTCCATCAGTAACTCGCTATCTCAATAAGATCAGCGCGAGCTAAATCGTGGTCAAGCATGTATGTGATTCACCACTTCAAAATGTAGGCAGTGTTATGTATTTAATGGTTCAATTAGAAGGTTTTCCGCTATATGTAAACTAATCTGGATCTTTGGCTATAGCGAGCATGACTTTTCCATATCCTTCACTTTTACCGTGACGGCAGAAATTCGATAGATTGTGATTTCCTAATACTCTAATTTCTCTTAATTCTTTATCCTCTAATAGAGGATACCTAAACAAATAGTTGGCAATACTCACTCAATTTGTCAAAGAACCTACTAATTTTATAATAAACTGACAGTCTAACTTAAGGTTCTTGTCATCGACCCATGTGGATATATGTGATGCTTCCACTAATAAACATCAGAAAGTTCTTGGCTTTGGATTCAATTGAGTCTTTATCCAGATCCAACGGGCCCGCATCCTGTATGCCATAAAATACAAAGATATTCGTCTCAAAAAAATGCTATGTTACATAATTCAGAGTTGCAAAATAGGGTCAAATCTGTGTCGGATTCCACGGAACTCGCACCATTAGCAACCTATAACTAATACTGAGACGTACGAAATAGCTGACCCTCAATTATTATTCCAGGGTAGTGACTTATCGAGTCCATTTTTTGAAGGTTTTTCTGCCAAATCCCTCTAGGCCCGCTAATTATACGCTTCAAATACACTCAATATCCCTCGCTAATCTGAACGAACATACAAAGAAAATAAATGGAATACTACCAATCTCGGAAACCCGTCCAATATTTTCAAGATATGAGATCCTTTAGGCTGGGATATCACCTCTTGATAATCCCCATGACAATATCGGTCTAGATATGATGGCTCCGTCTTTCCTCTAAGTTTTCTTGATTTATTGCTCTGTTCTTCTCTTCTTCAGTTGTAGTATCATGGAGTTTGCCATGGGCTTCTCTTTCAAGGTGCTGTCTTCTATCATCATCGGTGGCAAACACTGCTCCACAGACAAAGCAGACGAAGTCTCCCGTGTCGTGAGAAATTCCTTTTTCATGACCTTTGTCAATGTCCTTGTGACTATCTTTTTTTTCAATCAATTTTTCATCACAGTATCAGCAAGAAGCTAAATAGATTTGAAAATACATATTGGATTAGAAAGATAATTCCGGACTCTGTTTTGATTATAACTTTGAAGCATTGGGAAAAGGTATCCTACAACAGTAAAATCAATGTGCGGTATGGTAGATATCTCACCTAGCAGAATATCGAATAATATTGTCCTTTGCCATAAGGGCAACCATCTTGCTCTTGATTATTTCTTTGCTATCTGGTCATGCTGATTGTAGACTTTAAGGAACCTCAGACCTTTCCACAGTGATGTTCATCCTCTCTATCTGGAAGAGTAAGCTTCTGCTTATCGACTCAAAGAGCTTGATTTTTGGCACGTAGATATCATCATAATAGCCCGGTATGTGTGGAAAAAGCCAGCGCGCTAATATTTCGTAGCGTTCTTGCTCATTGTCTAGGGCTGCTATCAAAAGTACGAGCTCCTGTTTGGTGAACTTGGCATTAGTCATCAATGAAGACGTCTTTTTAGCATCATCATTCTATTTCAGCATCGCTGCTACTATCGTTGTCTCCATAACTAGCATAGATAATACTGCACAACCCCAACTGCCGTCTGACGACTTCCTGGTACCGTCTGTCAATTTTACTGCTGATTCGACTGCTGCTAACTTCTTATTCCTTGACCCAGTCGGATAGCTAAGTAAGAGTATATGCTCCTTTGTAAGGCGTAATTTTCTTTGCTGAGACCGTAGCGAGTAATTTGAACACATTTTCGTCGGGTATCTTTTTTGCTTTGAGCTATTCTTGATTGATGGTTTGCTGAGTCGCTATGGGGCCGCCTAAAATCTACAAGTACTTAAATACGATTAATCTAAAGAGGAGACAACTTTTGGGAATAGGAGGAAACATGCGGCTATAATTGATGGAGTAATTACTCTAATAGTCATTGCCATAACAGTATTTCTCATAAAACTACTTGCACCTCTATAGGGATAATTATTTTGGCAATCATTGTTGGTGTAGGATGGTGGATATATAGTAAAATAAAGAGCCGTTAGCAAATCTTCGTATACCATACAGAGTAGCGCTTTATTGATCTGAGTTAAGAAGACTCTGAAATTAGTATTACGTGTACGGGCCCCGACGACCGGAAAGACTTGAGGCCTGGTAGGGGGGAAGCAATGCCCTTAAAATGATGTTTAACTATTGAAGGCGATCATAAGGCATGGGAGGCTGCCGATTGCACTGAGACCATTTTTTAACAATTGCAGGACGGAATATCTCGCTACACCATATCAATAAGAAAAGGAAATGCGACTTAGTTGTTGTTCGATAAGCTTATTATCGGGAAGTTAATGCACACACAGGTACAGTAGTCATGGATTGTCACGTCTTTTAACTACCGAACGATTAAAGAGCTTCAGCGACTCTGTACTCCTTGTTGCTATTACAATATTAGCATATAATCTAGTCCCTCCATCAATTGTGAATGGTCAAGTTAATCCATATGAATTGGAGGATTTTTTTTATAACTTATATGGACTCATAAGTAGCTTCATGGTGATTTCTGTTTTCTGGCTTTTTTCTATGTATTTTTTTGACTATCTGAAGGACCCAGATGAGATCATTACATTACTCCTATTAACCCTTTTTGTTTTGATACTTATAACTCCAATTACTACCGTTGCAGAATTACAAAACAGGACGTGGCAGGGAGTAACGGTTTTGTCATTGTTACAAGTTGTAAACTCTATGATGTTGATGATACTATGGTGGTATCTAGGAAAGAGCAAAAATCTACAAAGTAAAGAAGTGGGAAATAGCATTAAGAAAAAAGGTTACATTAGATTGGCAATTATTCCATCTCTTTATGTCATTTCGATAGGGCTATCATTCTTTAACTTTGATGTAGCAGTCATTTTCCCAGTCTTCATGATTCCCTCTCTGATTTTAGTCGCAAGGGTACATAAGGATAAGCATGGCAGTAAAGAGTAATTGCGATAGAATGGTAGTGCTGCGAAAATGCATTTTTATAGACACGCGTGGTTCAACCAGAAGCTATGGTGCGGCTGGGTCAACGGTCAACTCCTGCGCGCTAGGAGCGCCTTTGCGTAGCGCCTTTTAGTGTAGTGTGTAGACAGTTCAAAGAAGAGAATATAAGGCAAAAGAAACAAGAACATGATTCAAGGATACCACCGCAACCTGCATTATCTCCACTACAATAGCCGCCGGTCCAGCAATATGGGTACTAATCCAATCAAACGCATTGTTATACTGGTAATTGCTACGGGTGGAATTATTAAGTCAAATCTGTCTCGGATCCCGCTCAACCTTCCTCAATACTCTAGTAGCGAGGACCCTACGCAGTAAGAAACTGCAGCGATACTCCACGCTTTCTGTCGTATTTGAAAAGGAATGTCTCATCAGGCCGAATTGGTAAAGGTTTTATATTCTCGGTATTGCAGCTCGAGCTCGAGCACTTAATAGTGTCCATATGCCGTAGATACGACGCACACCAAAAGCATGAATTGCAGAGAGCAAAATAACGGTGGCTATTGCTCCTCTTGCTCAAACCTGATTCTGTTGTTGTGTGTGACATAGCAGTTGTAGTCTTAAACATGGCTTGACAAGGAAGAGCTCACTAGATATTCATTACCAATACTAACTTCATAGTCCATCGTAATCCAACTGGATCTATATTGTTCTAAAGGATTTAGAACGATGAAATTTTTGTAATAGTAATGAGCTACAGCTGTAATGAGGTTGATTGGAAACTCCGATAACGCTTCATGGATCTCCCCCATCCCTCAGAGTTACGGAGTGACGCCATCTACCTCCACCATTAATATTATTTTTACGGTCGGTGATGTGCTTTTCTGTCACTTCATCTATTGTATCATTCATCGCAACCTCTGCAATGTCGCTTGCATATTCAGCCGTCCTTCTAATGTCTTCCAGTGCCAACTTGATGTTACCTAGGTCATCCGCTCTGTCCTTTTCCAGGGCAGTCATAACATCGTCTTCAAACGTTAGGATATTTTCTGCATTGTCAACTGTCTTGTCTGCAAGCTGATAGTCCCGCCGGAGCAGTGCTTCAACAGAATCTCCCAGCACTGTCAGAGCAAGATCGCTCATCTTATCTATCTTTTGAAGGGATTTCTCTGGTATCTTCTCTTTTAGCTTCATTGCTTGATCAGCTATACTACTTGCATGATCGGCAACTCGCTCGATGCTCTTGGCGGCTACACGATAACTCAAGCAATCTGATGGGTTCTTTAGACCCATTTCTCGAAGCACTCGTCCATTCTTTGTAGCCATTACAAGGTTGCGCAACACATAGAGACTGAATCTATCGACCTCATCGTCTGACTTGATAACCTCTTTTGCCAACTCG
>JBKPNF010000264.1:0-4519 GCA_046732455.1 Thermoproteota archaeon
GAATGGATCATCAAGGGAGAGCTTTTATTATTCAGCAGTTAATATGGATAGCAATAGGATTTGCCATTAGTTTTGCAGTCTCTTTTGTTGTACCCTTCCCCTACTCTCTTGGCATAATGATTGGTGTTTTCTTGGGTATATCATACGCAATACGGGCCTGGGCCATGAGGAAAATTAAGCGTTCAGCTGGAGATTTCAGTGAATCTATTCATGATTATATTCTTGGTTTTAGCCAAGGAAAAGCACTAAAATTTTACTGCATGAGTTGCGGATTCAAACATAACAGGAGAGAATGTCCGAAGTGTGGTAGTAAAGCCAGAAGGGTAGGTTAGTATTATCAAGACGGTCATCATTAGCTTTCTCAAAGGCGTTTAGATCGCCTGCTGGTATGTAGCCGATTCACAATAAGATGGTGCATGTTTGATATAGAGGGGAGTTATGGGTCATTATGTACGAATTCTGTGTTGTGCCCAATAGTATCGTTTATGTTATATACTATCTCCTCTTCTTTTGTCACACTCCTTTAACCTTCATGTGGCCATCAGAGAGGACTCCTGCTCAACAATCATCACTTGTAGCCGATAAATTGAATTGAAAACTGACAAGGGAATTACCAAGAGATCAAGCCCTCTCATAATTCAGGCGAAGGACAAAAAATTAGGAGCCATAATAAGATTTCTCATTTTAGACAGCGTCAGATCTAGTCCTTGGCATCTAAGAAGGATGCTATCATTACATCATTGCGCAAGATCGCTTCGGCGTCTAAAACACGCAATGATCTGGACGCGCTCGTCTGCCGCGGGCCTCGGAAGCAGCACCAGTAGAAAATTTTACACACTCGATTCTTGCGCCTACAGGCATCTTCCTTCTCCTCCATCAAGGATGACTCGATTAGTATGTTCTAGATCACCGTGCTGCTGCCTCTCTACTCTATCTGCCTTGGAACATTCACTTGATCACAACAAGTCTTTTCTTCCTTGCTAAGTAAATTGCAAACAATGCTACAGATATAACCTGCAATGTTGTGATGGGTACGTCAAACATTCCAGCCGAATAAAATCTTTGCAAAAAGACTTCAAGAATAATCTTTAAGCCTTGGTCTAATGCAAGGGCCAGACCAACGACTGCCAATGGTATGATCCGCTTAGAAAAAAAATACCAAAGTGCAAGAATTCCCAATGAGGCAATTAATCCAAATATTCCTCCCATAGCAGCGATGATTGAGTAATTGCTAAATATTCCGTAGCATATGGAATGGCCTCCCATGAAGTCCAGCCAAATTCGAGATTGATACCCGGCCGCGGAGCAAACCACGGTATGCCCAAGCTCATGTAACAGACTCACCGGGATGATAACCACGACATAAAGGAGATAAGAATAGCCTATGATTCGACGATATTCATTTAACGTTGTCATTGTTATAACTCATGGCCATTTAATGTCGCAGTATACAATAAGGTGTTTTCTACTTATAACCCTTGATTATCATTGGCAAGTTAGTTCAAAATTGATAGCGTTGAGCAATTACTTCGAGTATCATGTGACATTGAGTATGCACCGCGAGTGGCTCGTAGCTCTATGTCATATAATGTCCAGATCTGATAGCCTTATGTCAGATATCAGACAAATCCTGGCGCGATGTTTGAAGATCTAGTTTGATATGCTCGCAGTCGGATCCGGACAGGTCAATTGAACAACTCAATAAGCTCTTGAATCTCAAAAAGACTTATCTGCTACAACAACTACCATTACATGTAAATAACAAAGAAATCATGTATTCGGTTTGCTCAATCTGTCCCGGCTTATCTGCAAAAAGTTTTTTCTAAAAATTTTTCATTGGCGGCGACTTCTGCTTGCCGTATCACAGGGCATCAAATAACCTGTTATTATAGTGATGTTTCTAGTTGGTACTAATAATCTTGTCATCTTCTGAACCATCTGAATACAACAAGATAACCCACTATGCTAGCAGCTGAAAATGCCGTTGTTTCGAAAATTGCAGATTTGACAAGATCGTGGAAGGCTATCACAATGCATCTCTAAACTAGAGCAAGGATTGAAGTAATATGCATTGTGGAACGCTGTTCATTTATAGAGGTTTCAATGAGCGATCATAACTATACTTTATGATACAAGGAGGCTGAACCTTGCTAAATAACTTGATTAGTATCCCAGCAGAGTTGCCTTCCTGCTTATTTAGGAAAGTACCATCGCAGTGAGGAACCTTGGTTTTCACTGTGAAGTCTTCGACGACGAGCAGCAGCAAGAATACTAATACTCCAAATGTCACCCATGCTCCGCCTAACATTATAGGTGCTTCTTTTTTAGGATCAAAACCGAAAAAGTAAGGTAGCATACATCTTTTGATATTATAATAGAAGCATCTTCTTCTTTGCTTTTCGACTTATATGGAAATCTTTCTCATACTCAAAGGGACTCGACAAAAAAACCTCCGAAAAAATGGAGTCAAAAAAGGAGAAACTATTTTGGGCTTTTAACCATTATGGATAACGGTACGCATTAATTTCATTTGAACCGCTATTATTGGCAGGAAGTAGGTGTCCTTTTTGCTGAGACGAGCACTAAATCTCCTTTAAAGAGGATAAGACAGAATGCCAGCTCTGAAATTCTTATGTGAATCCAAAATTACTAAACGAAGGAGCCCATTTATTGAAGATGCTCTGGTGCCATGAACACATGTTTTTGATGAATACCTCTTTTTTTGCTTTCATCACTGTTATGCTCATGATATAAGTTTGAAGTATACCTTGAAAAAGTCCAATGGATCCTGTGGAAATCAGAGATTTGGGCTGGTGGGGTCTATTTGAAATTTATCAGAGAAATTTTTTGAATAGTATACTGAACTAAAGAAAACACAATCTTTGCTAAGAAAGAAGACTGGTATTAGAAGACGGCTTTCCAAAGCTTATAACGAACGGATGGGCAGTTGTTTACGACTATTATGATTTTCAATGAAATGACCTTGCTTATTGCAAAGTGCAGATATCAAAGCGACGTCGATAAACAAATCCGAATACTTCATACAATCAATTCAGCACTTCCAAAATCAGTCCGACTGCAAATGCCTTCGCTACTTACGAATGACTATGTTAGTAGGGCGCTAGATATTATAGAAGATAGAATATTGCCTGATATAGATTCTGCGACTCATACTATCTTTGCACCAAGTTGCAAAAACTAGGAGAAGATTTAAACCTCGTAGGAAAGCTGGTTTAGCATCATCTACTAACTTATCAAGCTCGGATTTCTGCCATGATGTCTAAATATATTTATATATATAATCTATCTTTTGGAATTAATTCCTTGATTATACATTAGAACCAGAGCCTCATCTCTAGCATAAGATAAAAGCGCGGACGAACTACTATTCAATCCAGGTTATGGTCGAAGACTCAAACAATTACGTTGATGTTGGTACTTTGGAAGAACTAAAACAGAAAGGCTATCTTTCTGTTTTAGCCCAAGGACACAATATTGTGGTGTTTTATCATGAAGGAGAAGTGCATGCTCTAGATAATCGTTGTCCCCATATGGGATTTCCTCTAAGTCGAGGAAGCACCAAAGATGGTATATTGACCTGTGACTGGCATCACGCTAGATTTGATATTAAAACTGGTGGATGTTTTGATTTGTGGGCTGATGATGTGCCTGTGTTTGCTGTAGATGTTATTGACGGCAAGATTTTTGCCCATACCGAAGCAAGCAGCAAAAGAAAAGACGAGAGCCGTGCATACCATCTGCAGAGGCTAAATGATGCAATTGAACAAAACATAGCGCTTATCATCGCCAAGTCAGTACTAACTCTCGATTCAGAAGGAGCCTTGAGCGCCGACCTATTTAGGAAAGGGTTGGAATATGGCACAAGATACAGACAAGAAGGCTGGGGTCCGGGACTGACTATTCTAACTTGTATGATGAATTTAGCCCCCTATTCAAGACCCGAGGATAAGCTTAGAGGACTTTACCATGGACTCTCAGCTGTTGCTGGCGACTGTTCTGGACAACCACCTCGGTTTGTCGTAGGTCCATTGCCCGATATACAGAAAAGCCACTCTGCAAATGTGGTAACATTGAAGCGGTGGTTCCGACACTTCATAGAGGTTCGCGATGCTGATGGAGCTGAACGCTGCCTACTTACTGCCATAAGAGCAGGAACGGAACCTCATATTATTGCAGATATGCTGTTTTCAGCGGCTACTGATCACCGTTATCTTGATTCCGGGCATATTCTAGATTTTACCAATAAGGCCTTTGAGGCGCTTGACATAGTTGGTTGGGACTTGGCCGGACACATATTGACAAGCCTTGTCGGACTTTATGCGCAAGCGACAAGAATGGAGGAAAGGAGTTCATGGCGAGATCCCGTCAATATTGTTGCACTCTTAGAAGATTGCTTTGACAAATTACCGGCGGCATTAGAAAAGGGGAAGCAAAGCCCGAACACCTGGAAGGGCAGCCAGGCAATCGTCGAGACATTGTTGGGAGATAACCCTCATGC